>CAYJOG010000016.1:0-15860 GCA_964371695.1 uncultured bacterium | reverse complement strand
CACATGGACACACCTGGGGGCTGACCAAGGACCCCAATGGCCGCATTTTTACGGTGACGCTGGAAGGCCCCGACATGCATCTGTACCGGCTTGATCCTCAGCCGGGGGGTGGCGTGGTGGCCGTGTTGATCGAGGACATCGGGATGCAAAATAATCCCAAGGCCTTGGTCAGCGACCAGGCGGGCAACTTGTATCTGGGTATTGGCTCCAAAATTCTATGGAAGTTTCCCAATGGCCTGGGACCGGAAATTCTTTTGAGCCATAACGAGTTGAACGAGCCTCAGGGGTTGGCCATTCATCCCGTGACGGGAGACCTTTATATCGCGGAGAGCGAGGAGAAGCGCATCGTCTACGCCAGCACCGGCCTGGATATGAGCGGTCCTTCGGTGGCGGTGACCGTCCCCACGGCGGGACAACTGGTGAACGACGCCACGCCGCTGGTGAGCGTGACCTATTCCGATCCCCAAAGCGGCGTCAACACGGGGTCGTTGCAGGTGACGGTGGATGGCGCGAACGTAACCGGCAACCTGACCGTTGGGGCGGGTGACGCCATGGGGTCATTGGTCACCGCACTGGCAGACGGCCTGCACACGTTGCAGGTGACGCTGCAAAACACCACGGGAATCCCCACCGTATTGGTTAGCACCTTCACGGTGGATGCCACCGCTCCGGCGTTAACCGTCACAGCCCCGGCAACGGATATCGGTGTGACCAGCACGCCCCTGGCTGTGAGTGGCACGCTGGTGGACGGCGGCAGCGGAACACAATCGGTGACAGTGAATGGGCAGGCGCTGGCCTTGGCGGGAGGCGGGTTCTCTGACAATGTGAATTTGACCTCCGGTGTGAACGTGTTGTCCTTCGTGGGAACGGACGTGGCGGGCAACAGCGCCACGGTGCAACGCACGGTTACTTACACGCCGCCGGACCTCACGCCACCGGTGGCGACGCTGTCTGCGCCAGGGCCGGGTCAGTTGTTTGGTTCTGGCACCGTGGCGGTGACCGGTGCGGTGACGGACAACGTGGCGGTGGACGGTGGTAGCGTTCAACTCAAACTTGATGGTGTGGCGGTGTCGGCGGTGGTGGCTTTGCCCAGCGTGACCTACACCGCCAACGGACTTGGCGAAGGGGCGCACCAACTCACGCTGGACGGTGCGGACACATCCGCCAACGCGGCGGCGCAGGCCTCGGTGAATTTCACTGTGGACCTTACTGCGCCGGTGCTGGCGGTGACGTCTCCCCTGAATGGCACGGTGACGAATCAAAACCCATTTACCGTGACGGGAACCGCCACGGACAATTTCACGCCCGCCACAGTGCAAATCAATGGTGTGAACGCCCCTGTGTCGGCGGGGAGTTTTTCATTGCCGGTAACATTGGCGGAGGGGCCGAACACGCTCACCGTGATTGCCACCGATGGTGTAGGACACACAAGCACCCAGGTATTGCAGGTGACGTTGGATACCGCCGCGCCTTCCCTCACCGTGACACAGCCGTTGCAGGGGCTTGTGGTGACCCAGGGCCAAGCCATTGTGGTGGCGGGCGCCACCGAGGTCGGCGCGAATGTGACGGTAAACGGGGTGGCCGCCACCAACAACAACGGCAGTTATCAAGCGCCATCGGTGGCAGCGGCTTTGGGAGTGAACACTTTCACCGTCACGGCGGTGGACGCGGCAGGTAACACCACCACCATGGTGGTGACGGCGACGGGGCAGCAAAGCGTGCCCCCGGATACTACGGGTCCGGTGGTGTCGTTGGCCCAACCCGCCGCAGATGGTGCGGTGGCCACAGCGAACGTGACTTTTCAGGGGACGGTCACCGATGACCTCAGCGGCGTGGCGCAGTTGTTGGTAAATGGCTCGTCGGTCACTTTACAGGGCCAGTCGTTTCAATTTAGTCAGGCAATGTCGCCGGGTGTAAACACAGTGACGTTACAAGCGGTGGACGGCAGCGGTAACGCGGGATCACCGGTAGTGCGCACCTTGACGTATACCCCGCCGGTGGTGGACGCCACGCCCCCTCAAATTACGCTGACCCAGCCCCCCGCCGACACCACGGTGACCACCGCCAGTCTGTTGTTTGAGGGAACCGTGACGGATGGGGGCACCGGCGTGGCGTTGCTTACTTTGAACGGTGTGACGGTGACGCTGCAGGGCGGTGCTTTTAGCTTTATGCAGGCACTAAACCCAGGTCCCAACGTGTTGACTTTTCAAGCCACGGACAACAGCGGTAACGCCGCCACGCTGGTGCGTCAGATTCAGTACACTCCTATCGTTGGGGATACTGCGCCACCCCAGGTGTTGGTGCAAAGCCCCCAGGAAGGCATTTGGCTGAATACCCAGCCAGTTTCCCTGGAGGTGGTTTTCACCGATGACCAGCAGGTGAACGTCAACACCATCAACATCAGTCTGGATGGTTCTTCCATCACGGGGCAGTTGCCCGCCGCTGCCGGGTCCGCCACCCAGCAGGTGGTTCAGGGCATGTTGCCCAATCGGGGAGATGGAGCGCATTTTCTGACCATCACGGTGCAGGACGGCGCTGGGAAAACGTCCTCGGCCACCCGTGGATTTAATTTAGATACCCAGCCGCCGGTGTTGACCCTCATCAGCCATCCCCAGGACATCGTGGTTAGCCAGGCTTCCGTGACTTTGCTGGGGACGGTGGCGGATGGGGCTTCGGGGGTGTCACAGGTGATGGTGAATGGCGCGGTGGCGGCCATTGGCCCCACCGGCTTTAACTTCAGCATGACGTTGGCTCCTGGTCAGAATGTGTTTTCCATTCAAGCCAGGGACAATGCGGGCAATTTCTCTGCTCCTGTGGTGAGAATACTCACCTACAGCCCGCCGGACCCTAACGCCCCGCAGATTCAGTTGTTCTCACCCACACCGGGTCAGATGGTGACCCAAATGCCGTTTGGGGTATCTGCAGGGATTACGGACAACGAAGACATCGACCGCACCAGCGTAGTCATTCTGCTGGATGGCGCTTCGGTGACGCTCCTGCAGTGGAGTTCCCCAGTGGGCGTACCCGTGACCGTGAATACGATGCTTGAAGCCAAGGCGGAGGGGGGGCACTTTCTGAGTGTGGAGGCCAGGGATATCAATGGTAATGCCGCACCAACGGCCAGCGCCTATTTTGTGGTGGATACCCAGCCGCCTACGCTTAATTTGATGCAACCCCAGGGCGACATCACGGTTTCCTCGGCAGAGTTCATGGTTTCGGGCCAGGCGGTGGACGAAGGGTCGGGTGTGGTGTCTGTGATGGTGAACGGCAGGCCGCTGACCTTGACGAATGGCCAGTTTCAAGGCTTGGTGTTTTTGTCGCCGGGTCCCAATGCGTTGACGTTTCAGGCCACCGACGGCAGCGGGAAAAGTGTGTCTGTGGTGAGGATGATCACCTTGTCCACCCAAGGCCCACCACCACCCCCGCAGCAAGACCATGCGCCCCCGGTGATCACCGTGACGTTCCCCACCAATTCTCCGTTTGAAACCACGGAACAGATGGTGACGGTGACGGGTACGATTCAGGACGACAGCGGTCTTGTGGCTACGGCGTCGATGGGGAACACGCCGCTTGTTTTGGATGCGGGGGGAAATTTCAGCGTCCCTGCCACTCTGCAGGGAGGCGGCAATGTTCTGGTGCTGACGGCGATGGATGGCGCCGGTAACGTGGTCACCACCACGTTGGTGGTGACCAGAACCGATGCGCCAGACACCACGCCACCGTTTATTCAGATTATTCAACCCGCCCGCGATCCCGCCTATGTGAACATGCCCTCAGTGTTGGTGGAAGGCGTGACGGAGCCTGGGGCGTCACTGAACATGGATAACACACCAGTGCTGGTGCTTCCCGATGGACGGTTTCAGGTGCCCGTGTCATTGCAGGAAGGGGTGAATTCCTTCCTTTTCAGCGTCACCGATCAGGCGGGCAACGTGGGTGATCCACGGCTGCTGGAGATTTTGCTGGACACATTGCCCCCTGCGGTCTCCTGGTTGAACCCCACGGCACAGGGAAATTATTCACCGGCGTCATCCCTGCGATTCAGGGTGGAGGAGCCCCAGGGGAACATGGGGAGTGGTGTGGATCAAACCCGCCTCTCTCTCTCGGTGGATGGTGTTCAGGTTTCCATCCTGACTGGGTCTTCAGGCGAATTTTTAGCAAATACACCTAGCCCGCTGGATCCCAACACGCCTCACACGTTTGTGCTCACGGTGGCCGACCGGGCGGGTAACCTCGCGGTGAACACGCTGGTCACGAACCAAGGGCCGCCACCTCCACCGCCTCCATCATCTCAAGCGCAGTTGGTGAAGGATTCGAATCCCTCGGCGCAAGCGGTGCAAGTGGGCGATCTGTTGCGAATCCGGGCGCGGGCCGAAGCGGGAATAGCTGATCTCAAAGCCCTGTTGCTGAATCCTTCTCATCAGGGGGGCTCCGGGCCTTCGCCAGAGGCGGTGCTCTCCCAACTGATTTCACTGGCAGAGCAACCTCCAGGTAGTGGAAATTATGAAGGGATTGCGCCCCTGGTGACTGATCAGGACGCCGGTGGCCAGACGGCAGCGCAGGTGTTGGCGGCCATCCGGCCCTTTACCGGAGGGGTGCGCGGCATCAGCGTGGCGGCGGGGTATGTGAATCCTGGTCATTTGGTGTTCAACCCTGATCCTGATTACCCCAATCCCCTTGTAGATGAGTTCGACAGCCTGCGCGTGCGGGAGCAGGTGGGGCAGGATGGTTTGTGGCGAATTGTGGTGCAGGACAGTGTGGCGAATCCTGTGGCTCAAAATGGTGTTTTGGTGTTTCCCTTGGGCCACGGCGGAAATGCCAACTACTCGCGGGTGGAAACCGTTTTTGGAGACTACCAGCCGCCACAGGGTGAAATCATTCGGGTGGAAGGTGAACTGATGATTCCGGCCCAGTTGACACACCATGGTGGCGTTGGGTTATGGTTGGGCAAACCGGCCTCGGGGTGTCTTACCTGCCAGGGACTTGGCATTGAAATGGTTCAAGACCCGAATGGGCCATGCCGATTAAGGGTGCTGGTGAGCCTGGGGGGCGTGAACAAGACCATGGAGCTGCCGGGTCTGGCGTTCGCCAATGGGACAAGCGCAGTGGTGAAGGTGGAATTTGATCCCCAGCAGGGAATTGCCCGCTTTTATTCAGAAGAAGGCACAGGGTTTGCTCTTCGTCATACAGAAGCTGGATTGCCAACCGTTGCAGAGTCCGCCTATGCGGTGCAGTTGAGCGCCAATTTGGATCAAGTCGCCGACACGGTTCAAATCCTGCAGGTGGACAAACTGACAACCAATCTCAGTCGTCCTCCCGGCAACTATCTCATGAGTCTCACGCCGCTGGCCATGGATGGTGTCGCCTATGACAGCCTTGTGCTGTTTGATATTCAGCGTCCTGGTTTGGGGTTCGCGGGCACCAACCTGGACGATGTTTTTCCTGTGACGGAGGACAATACACGGGTGCGGGCAACTCAGGCTGCGCCGGTGAATGCGGCCCTCCTCACCATGGTGGTCCCCAATGGACCCACGTTTCACATGACGTTGTTCACGCAGGTGGATGAACCCACCCTGCGGGGAATACTGGGGCCGCTCACTTTAGAGGCCTTCGTGCCTGATGTATTGACGCCACCGGCCAGCGCCGATACCGGGTTTGGCTGGAATGAGGCGGCCCTCACCGGTGTTTCGGTAGATCCCATTCCGGCCTTCTTGCAGGACACCTCGGCAATGGTTTTCACCAACACGTTGAATATTGGAGAGGAACCCGGCCCGGCGCTGGAGGATCTGTTCCTCACGCGGATGGTGCAGGGGAGTTTTCAGGTAGTGCGCTGGACACCTCAGGGGGGCCAGCAGCCGGTGAGCACCAACCCCGGCAGCCACATGCTGCCTTCGGTGTCGCCACAAAATTTTCTCATTTATTCAGGCGTGTCTGATCAGGGCGAGGGTGAGTTGTGGGTGCAGCAACTGGGCCAGGGGCCACCCGGGCCGGGCCAAAAGATTGGCCTTTCGGGTCTCACGCCTGGCTACACCTCCGTCGCGCCAGATCAGCCCCTGGCGGTGTTCGATGCCACAGACGAACAAGGCAAAAGTGGCATTTATCTCATCGACGGTCCCACCAGCGACCCGCCAAGAGTGAGTGGCACTCATGAGCGTGCCAGTCTGCCCAGTTTGGGGTTGGGGGGGCGGCTGGCCTATGTGGTGAGGACTGAAAGTGGGTTTGAAATTGTCACCGGCTTGGTAACCGGCGGGGTTTTCACACCTCAGTCCACGGTGAGCACCCCCGATGCGCGGGTGAACACCTATCCCACCTATTCCGTGGATGGCCAGTGGCTCTATTTTCTCAGTGACGCGCAGGGTGAACTGGCGCTTTACCGTCAGCCCGCCCAGGGACCGGTGGCGGCGGAGCGCTTGCCCGTGAATCCCGGCCAAGGTCAGTCGCGCTTGGTGCGCCTGGAGCGCCAGCGGGAGCACCTGCTGCTGGTGGCGGACGTGGGCGCGGAGCGGCGTTACTTTCTTCTCGATGACCAAACCGCGCCACCACAAGAAATCATCCTGGCGCAGGGAGGTGGACCGTGATGAAAAAGGCTAAAAACCAAAAGCATTGGTGGCGGGTCACCAGAACATTCATTCAAATCACGGTTGTTGCTCTGTTGTTCCTGACAGCCAGCGCCAAGGCGGGGCCGTTTGATATCGTCGAGCTTCCGATCTGCGCGCCAGATGAACGCCCAGGGTATCTGTTTGGTATTAGTGGAGACGCCTATTATGTCAAATGCCATCAGAAAATAAGAAGAGTTGACGCCGGAACGGGAGACACCGTTTTTGACACAAGACCATTTCCAAGTATGCAGGGTAATATTTCAATACGCTATAACGTGCTTTCCGACGACGGTGATGATATTTTACTTCTGAACTACCCGAACACTTTTTTAGTTTTAAACTCATCCAGTCTTTCCGGGGTTCTTGGTCCCCATTCTTATCCATATTCCCATGTGTTTGGAATCGCAGAGTCTCCATCTGCGATTAATAAAATTATTCATGGGGCACGGAGGTTTGGCGGGTCTCCGATGCATGGCATATTTTTTAAGGATTCTTCTTCTCTCCTTGCGCCGATTTGCGATACGGGATGGCCTGCAGCGTTCCCTAACTTCGAAATCAGAAATGCGGCTGACCCTGTGTTTATTCCAGATTCTTTTTATCAGACAACAAACCCGGAGGAAAATTATTATGGTGGCGTCAACACAGTTTGGGTTCCTTGGGAACCACCTGGAGCAGCATTCTCATATGTCAACATAATAAATGTTGACTCGTGCTCTCCGGCTAGAAGTAACGATGCCGCTGGAGACCTTCAATATCCCCACGAGGCAGATTTATTGACCATTGTCAATGTTCCGGAAACTGAGACGGTTTGGATTTCAGTGGACGCCAATGGGTTTGACCCTCCAGCACCGGCTTCCATTGATGTTTACAATAGAAAAACACTGGCTTTAGTAAAAAGGTTCTCTCCTGTGGAACTCGACCTCGATCGCAGATTCGCTTTTACATATAGTCCTGAAGAGGGATTCGTTTTTGGGGTCTCAAAAAACAGAAAGGTGTTTAAGGCGAACATCGCTGACTATTCTGTTTCTATTCTTGGAGAAATACCAGAGTGTGCGAACAATGGGGATGCAAGGTGGTTTCACCCCAATGGAGAAGCATCCAGCTATGTGTATAACGGCGTCCCCCCACGGCGCCAAAAAATATTGTACGATCCCGAAAATAGCTATTTATTAATTGGATGCGACGATAAAGTGATCCGATTTAAAATCAATCCGCTGCCTCCTTCAATCAACTTCACGCGTTCTCCCATCATGACAGGCGGGGGTGTCATATCCGCCAGATTTGCCGAATTTGAAGGGACGATCAATGGAGAAGCGGATGACGCGGTGCAATCATTGGAATACAAGCTGGATAACAGTATTAATTGGATTATGGTAAACAAATGCGAAGGAGAGTTCACGCACACCAGCGCCAAGTTTTCCATCACGCTCAGCGGCTTGGCCGTGGGGCAGCACACGGTGCAGTTCAGGGCCACCGGCGTCACCGGGGGCACCAGCGAACCCATCACACAAACGTTCGAGGTGATTGAGGAATCCCCAGTTCCCACTCACAAAATCGGCTTGTATTACGACTACCAAAGCCTTACGCCCTTCCACAACGCTTTTTACAACTCCCCCAATCCCCCCAGCCCCACTTTGGGCTTACACGTTTTTGCCGCAGGCAACCCTCCGGTGGAAGTCAACCACGTGGAGGCGCAGCGCAACGCGGGCGCCGTCACGGCCTGGGTGGATGATCTGAGCAAGGAATATTTCGTTGTTTACAAAAACCCCTTCTGTCTGGTGCGCAACTGACATGACCATGCCCCCCTTTCACTCCTTCATATCTCCGGTGCGTTGGCCCAAAACCTTTTGGCCGCAGGTTTTGGCCGTGCTGTTGGTCTGCTGCGGACGAGGGGCATCTGCCGCCATGCCGCCGCAACACATTAACCTCACCCATCCCAGCGCCACGTTGGAAACCCATGGCGACCGCCTGTGGGTGTTGCGGGGTGCGAACCTGCAAATGTATGTCAAAAGTGGCAAAGTCGCCCGTTTGGAGAAAACCTTTCCCTTGGTGGGCAAGCCGCTGGGCATGGTGTCTGACCGGTTGAACGTGTATGGCGTGGGGGCCGAGGGCGTGTGGATCGTGCCCAAGGCCAGACCGGTGCAGGCCAGAGTTTATTCCCTCAAGGATCTGGCCCTGAACGGAGAAATCCAGACCTTTACCTTGGGTAGCCGTCTGGTTGTCATGGACAAAGGCCAAAAGCTCACTGGCTTTGACGCGTATGAAAATCGCTGGAAACCCATTCCCCTGCAATTTCCCGGTGGGGAGACCATTCGCGCCTTTGTGGAGCGTTATGGTTTGGTGTTGGTGAACACCAACAAAGGACTGCGGTTGGTGAGCACCAGCGGTGAAAACTTCAAAAGCCTGCCGCTGCCGGAGTTTGAAAAACACAAGGATCTGGTCATCAACGACATGTTGATTGCTGGCCAGATGGAGCGGGTGTGGTTCTCGGGTCAAAAGCTTGTACTGCAACTTGATCTAAAAATAGACCCGGCGAAAAAAACGGTGACAGTTAAAAGCAAAAACAACCTCACGCCGTTTGAAAAACCCGTTGTCTCAAACCTGCAAAAACTGTTGTTATGGCAAGGGCGTTTGGTGCTGGTTTATGAGGACGGCCTGTTTGCCTATGACCTGAAGAAAAAGACTTGGCAGGCATTGGCCGCGGACCCCGTGTCCTATCCCGGCCAAAAGCCCGTGGTGAGTGCTGTGGGCCGGATTCATGCCGTGTATAAATCTCAGAAGGAATTGTTGGTTGCCACAGCGGCGGCGGGTGTGTTGGCGGTGACGGCGGAGCCCCAGGGATTGGGGATTGCCCCTCTTTTCATGGCGGGAGTCCTGCCCACGGTCAACGTGCATGACGTGCTGCCATTGGCGCAGGGGCAATATCTGGTCAGCTCCGGTACCGGGGTGTGGCGTTGTGGGGTGGGTGCGGCGGGTTGCACGGCATGGGTTGCGCCCACCGTCACGGACTTGCCGCAGCACCCCGCCATGCGATTCGCTATCGGTGTAGCCAAATTGGGGGATCAACTGCTGGTGTTGCGAAGTGACCGCCTGAGCGCGTTGTCACTCAAAACAGGAACGGTGAAACTGCTGGAGAATTATTCCAGCAGTGCAGATGCAGCCATCAAACCCGTGGCGCTGTTGGCCACGCCCACTCAAGGGATTGTGGTGTTGCAAAACGAAGTACGGTTTTTCGACAAAAACCTGAAACGGGTGCGTCGTCTGGGCTTGGGGCATTTTAAAAAGGGCCGCATGTTTGATGCGTTTATTTCCGCCGCTGCCCTGCAGGGGGGCCGCTTGTGGTTGGGGTTAGCCAAACGCTTTGAGCAGCCCATCAATCCCGACGAACCATTGCCCGAGGAAAAACAAAAAATTATCCAGGCGCATCCCGAAAACTTTGTGCAAAAGCTGCAACCGGCTTATGCCGTGGATCTTAAGACGCTGCAGTTCAAAGGGTTCGGTAAAGAGGAGGGCCTTGCAGTTATCAGGGTGCATGGCCTGACGGTGTTTCAAAACAAAGCCTGGCTGGTGGGTTACGACCACATGGCGGGCAAAAAGTTTCTGTTGGCGCACAACGAGAAAATCCGCCAGTGGGAGCCGTCCAAGTTGGGGGACACGGTGGGGCAGGAGTTTTTGGAAGGCCTCAGCGCCACGTCCAGTCACTTGCACCTGATGGGGGAAACACAAACTGCCGTGGTGGATAAAAACCTGGGCGTTGTGGTGAAATTGAAGCAAGGAGAAAGCAAGCCGGAACAGGGGTTTCCCTTCCCATTGGAAAGGCCCGATGGTCTGTTGGTCACGGGAGAGTTGCGCCTGACGGCTGGCAATGGCCTTGCCTGGGTGGACAAGAGGAGTGGCGCCAAAGGTGTTTTGGCCTATAGCCCAATGTATGGCGTGTTGCCTCTGGAAGGAGAGCGTGCCGTCGCTATTGGGTCCAAAGGGTTGTTGTGGCTCGACCTGGGCCAGCTACGGCGTGAAAACCAGGTGCGGGCGCAACAACAAAAACAGGAAGAACAGGCGGTTGTGCAGGTGTCTCGAGGGCGTGACTGGCAGGATCGCCCCAAGGCCACGCTGTCGGACCTGCTGAAGAACTATTCCGCAAGCCACGATCTGGTGATCAAACTGAAAGAGGGCGTCACCGCCAGCGCCCTGAAGGGCCTGCTCACCGAGCTTCGTCTGGTGGTGGTACCGGGGTTGAGCCGTGAAGGTCTTCTCTACATCAAGGCCGGCAGCGGGGCCGATTTGTCCCTGGCGGACAAAAAACTCCGAGCCAGCGACATGGTGGAGGCGCATTGGCTAAACCCTCTGGCCCATGTACCAGAACAGGCCGAGGTGATGAGCGACGAATTGTTGGTGACACTGGCTCCTCAGGCGGATTTGAGCGCGGTGGATGCCATGCTCAAGCGGCATGGGCTCACCCGTGGGCCGTCCGCAGGCCAGCAATCGGTGGTGGTTTTGTTACCCAAGGGCAAAAACCTGCTGGAGGCTGCGGAGGCCTTGCAAAAAGAAAAACTGTTTGCGGCGGTGGAACTGAATTTCCTCGCCAAGGCCAGCACAGAACAAGTCACGGCTGCGGCACCTAACGATCCTCGGCTTAATGATCAATGGGCCTATGCCAAAACGGGCTACAACCAAGTGTGGGCGCAAAATGGTCCTTATGAGCACGAAGTGGTGGTTGCCATGTTGGATTCTGGCGTGGACGCCACTCACCCCGAACTCCAGGGCCGGGTGTTGGATGGCCCAGACTTTATTGAACAGGATCAAACGGCCCAGGATGTCTTTGGCCATGGCACCCAGATGGCGGGGTTGATCGCGGCGGCCCCCAACAACGCGCAGGGCGGGGCGGGCATTTGCCCCCGGTGCAAGATATTGCCGGTGAGGGTGCTGGATGGAGAAGGCCGGGGCAGTGGTGGTGATCTGGCCCGCGCCATTGAGTGGGTGGTGCAGGATGGCAGAGCCAAGGTGATTGTGGTGAGCGTGTCTGGCCCAGCTGCGAGCTTGGCTTTGTGGGAGGCAGTGCGCCACGCCCGCCAAAGCGGCATGGTGGTGGTGGCCTCAGCGGGGAACGATGGTCAGGAAAAAGTGGTTTATCCTGCGGCGTTCCCAGAGGTGATTGCGGTGGGAGCCACCGATACCGAAGACGCCCTTGCAAGCTTCTCGAACTATGGGGATTTCCTGGACATGACAGCTCCGGGGGTAAACCTGCTCACAACCGCTCTGGGAGGGCAATTCGCGTCCGTTTCCGGCACCTCTGCGGCGGCGGCATTGGTAGCAGGCGCGGTGGGGCATTTCCTCACCAAGATGAATGACGCCACGCCAGAACAATTGCTCACCATGCTTTATCAAAGTGCCGAGGACTTGGGCGAAAAAGGAAACGACAAACAGTTCGGCTGGGGGCGAATGAATGCAGGCAAATTCTTGTCTGAGGAAACCCTGGCCACGCCCCTCCAGGAATATTATGGCGCGGATGAGGGACAGGCGCTTACCGTGGATGAAGAACTCTCACCTGAACTGGACGTGTTTGCCTCCGACGGGTTTTTTAAGAAGCTCAAGAAGTGGTTCAAAAAAGCGCTTGGAGGCATTATTGAATTTGTTGGCGATGTTTTAAAGTCGCTAGTGGATGCCATTGTACAGGCACTCGTTGCTTTTGTGACCGTTATCGGCGACATCCTCGAATTCCTTTACAAACAAATCTTGAGACCGATTTTGGCATTTTATTGTGACGGATTGTGTCCAATTATTAATTTTGCTGGGAATTTGGACAGTTTTTTAAGACCGAACAAAACCATACCTCTTCCTGAAG
Source organism: uncultured bacterium (assembly GCA_964371695.1). Classification (GTDB taxonomy): domain Bacteria; phylum CAYJOG01; class CAYJOG01; order CAYJOG01; family CAYJOG01; genus CAYJOG01. The sequence continues at coordinate 3,422 of CAYJOG010000016.1, read as the reverse complement.
GTGTCCAAGGCCCGCTTCATCAAATAGATGTCGGCTTGTCAACATTCAAATACTTCAACATTGCAAGCACGATATGCTCTATTGGGTGCCCATTATTAAAGGCTGTTGGTGTAATCAGACCAAACACGCGATTGGTTTGCGAGCCAGCAGATCCAGAGTTTTCCGGAAATGCCAATAAATATCAGGTTGACTTAAAGGAGTTGGTTGAAAAAGATGAGCACTTAAACGGGCCGTTTGAAGTTGTGCTAAAAACGGGAGAAGTATTAGAGGTTGAAAGCTCTGTGGACTTGCTCCAAGAGCTTCATGTCCGGGGCTTAAATGATCCGAATATTGATTTTGATGGAATAATTGTTCAAGGGAAAACAGGGGCTCCCGATGGAGTGTTGCACGCGGAAAAGCGCTGCTTCAGGGTGGAGCACAATCCTTACATTGGTATAACAAGAGCTTTGGATTGGGGAAATAAGGTGCTAAGTGTTGTTAGTCTCGGAAAAAACTTTGAAACTCATGCTTCGGGGATTAAACAAAGCTTTAATGATGTTTTTAATGGTAATCAACCATTTCATGCGGCAAGAGATCTGTTTAAAGAATTAGAGACGGTGGTTAACTATATTCCTCTCGGCCAAGATGGCGAAGCCATTAAAAACAAGCTTTCAAACGCAGCATTTCTGTTCGGTTCCTTGAATAGTGCGAGAGAGTTTATGGCGAATCCAGGTCTTGTTGAAGACCAGCTTAAGGCCCAAGTAAATCAGTTTGCAGACCAATTGACAAGTGGCCTGAATGGGACTCAGACAGCTGCACTATTAGTTACTCTGGCTGGGTTTAGCAAATCCATACTTGGTGTTTTTGAAGGGGCGGAGTTTAGCATCACAAGCATTAGAAGAAAAAATCAGGAACTGCGCAGCATGAAGAACGATATCTTAAAACTTAAGGAAGATATTAAGAAACTTGGAACAACCAAAGAAGAACATGACAACTTGCTGCAACAAATACTTGGGTATGGAAATCAAATTCGTGACATCCTCACAACGCTTCAAACCATTTGTTCGTTTGGAAAACAAACCGAGGTGTGTGCGGAGGTGGATAAAATTGCCTCTTCGGATTTCATGAAAGCCGTGGCCGTTGGTACACTTATCCACGACCTTTATCAATTTGGCAAGTGTCTGGATATGAACGACTTGGGCAGCATCAATCCCCTGTCTGGTGAGTGTGCCCGCAATCACACTGTTGGCAACGCTTCTAGTTTAGAGGCCTTGGTGAGTAGTTTGCAGACCGACAAACTTATTGCAGAAGTGTTTCGTAAAGGCGAATCCACACCAGTTTATGTCTCACCCGAAATCACGCCCCCTCCACCATCAGCGGTAACCGAAGCGCAGATTTTGAATGGCGATATTCTGGGCGATCAGGTAGCGGTGCCTATTCAATGGGATTGGCGGGGTGCAGATGGCAAACTGGTAAAGCCAGGAGCCTATGAGTTCCAGCTTAAGGCCTATGACCACTCAGGAAGGGTGAAAACCATCAAAGGGCTAAACGACAAAGTGCCCTATCCCGTTGGTCCCGGTGAGCTGTTCGGGGGGGCGTTTGACGCCGAGATTTTGGGTGGTCAAACCGTGGAAACGGAAGTGGAGACACTGGATGGCCAGGAGTTTATGTTGCTGGAGTATGACTTTGAGGATAAACGGGGGGCTTTTTCTGTCGTCTCCGTGGAATTTCAGGTGTTGGACAAAGATCCCTCCGACCCGATGTTTCACGCAGAAGATAATGTGGTTTGGAAAGAGGTTCGACACATGCCTGTGCTGGGGGATGAGGATTTGAAAGGTTATGACAACACGTTTGTCTGGAATCTTAAAAGCCGTTTTACAGGCAATCGGGTGACCCCAACAGAGGGCGGCCAGTCTTATTTGTTCCGTTTGGTCACCACGATGCAAAGCGGCAAGCAGTATGTGAAATTTTTTAACCGTCCTGTGTTTGAGCAACCGCCGCCGCAAAATACTCCTCCCCCGCCTCCTCCGCCGGCTCCCGACCCGGCGGAGATGCTGGTGAGGATTCCCAAGCCCGGCATGGATAGGGGCATGAAATACCAGCGGGATGATCAGGGGCGCGTCACCCACGCCATCGATCCCTATGGTAATCAGGTTAAGTTTCAGCGGGATGAACAATTTAACGCTGCTAAAGAGCTTGTTGGTGGTACCCAGCGGGTGGTAGGGGCAGATTATGCCGATGGTTCCAAACGCAAATATTTGAATGATGCTCGCTTGGGGCATTTGCCCACCGAGATAACGGACCCCAATGGCAATACCACCTCTTTTGAGTATGAAACGAGCAATGGTCAGGTAACGCCCGAAGGCCGGGTAAAGACCATCGTTTCCCCCTTTGGTCACACTGAGTCTTATACCTATGGCACTGTGCCGCCATCTTCAACCAATGCCCCTTCCATACCCACCGTCAGCATCAAAGACCAAGCGCAGCGCAGCCGCACTGAAGTGTTGCATCCCACCTTGCTGCTGCCCACCGAGATCACCCAACCAGACGATTCCATGGTTAAATACACCTACGACGGTCAGGGTAACGTACTCACCATCACCGATGAGTTAAATCGTGTCACCACCTACACCTACAACGAAAACAACCAGCCGCTCACCATGACGGACCACCTTGACAAGGTGACCTCGTTTGAATACGACGCTGATTACAACCTTGTCAAAACGATTTCTCCCATTGGCGTGACAGAAATGACCTATGACGATCGCAACAACATGCTCACGCGGCGTGACCCCGGCGGGGTTCTCACCGAATACAAATACGACGCCAGAAACCGGGTGACGGAAATGTCGGTGGGTGAGGGAGATGAAAAAACCACCACCACCTATGCCTATGAAATGGTGATGAGTGCCGATGATGCAGGGGGCTTTAATGATTTAAACAGCATCCTTGAAACAATCACAGACGCCGTGGACAAGATGGTCCTCAAAAAAATGACCACCACCCTGCCCGGAAATATCCAGGTCTTCACCGAGTATTACACCCAGGGCACAGAAAAGGGGTTAGTAAAGTCTGTGACCGATGCCCGGAGTAATATCACCGAGTACACCTACACCGCCACCCGGCAGGTTTCTACCATCAAGCGCCCTGCCGCCCCTGGGGCACAGAGCGATGAAAACCGCACCATCAGTTATACCTACACCGACAAGGGCTTGCTGGAAACGGTGAAGGATGTGGCAGGTCACATTACCCGTTACACCTATTTCGATGGCACCGCCGATGTGAAAACCGTGACCGAAGCCGAGGGAACAACCGAGGCCCGCACCACCCATTTCACCTATGACACTGCCCACCGGGTGCTCACCACGATAGACCCCAACGGCAATTTGTTTGCCTATGATTATGACCCCATGGACCGGGTGAAAACGGTGGTGCTGAAATCG
>CAYJOG010000015.1:0-15868 GCA_964371695.1 uncultured bacterium | reverse complement strand
GTTTGGGGGCAGGCAAAAAACACATGCGCGTACTGGCCCTGTCAGGGGTGGTGGCGATGGTGGCGGGGGTCGGGGGGTTTTGGGTGAAAGGAATGGGAGGTTATGGCGAGCGCCACTTAGTGGCCTGGTGGCCCTTGGCGTTGGTATTGCTCGCTGGGGTGAGGGCAGGGGGCGTACCATCCCGCTGGCACGGAATTGGGTTATGGGGGGTGGCCATGGTTTTTTTTATTTTCACAGTGATCGCCCGAATGAACATGCCCCTGGTTTACCCCTCGTCGCAGACTTTTTTGGTGAATTGGTTGAAAACCCATCCCCAACATGCGCTGGTGTTGCCCAGCCGGAAGGTGTGTTATGAAATCAGGACCGGCCTGAAGCCGCCCCCGGCGGGCCAAAGCCCCTTTGCCACCCATTGGCTGGATTTTTGCCACCACCCGGCCAGTGTTCATGGCCAGATGCGCCGCAAACCACCCCTGCACGGACCATATTTGCTGGCGCTGCTGAAAAAAGGCGCACGGGGATATTCTCCCTTTCACTTGCCGGTGGGTTGCCAAAAATTCCATAGCCTGGGGCACGTAGCTTATTGGCTATGCGGCGAACATCTGGGTCCAAAATGACCCTTTCTTGAAGCGTTCGGCCTCAGACCCGGTTCGAAACGGGTTACCATCGCTCCACCCCCACCCTTCCAATGGCCATTCCTGATTTTCAGAGTCTGATGTCGCCCCTGTTGCGTTTTGCGGCGGATGGAAAACCCCATACGCGAAAAGAGGCGGTGGCGTCTCTTGCAGCCCGCTTTGCCCTGTCTGAGCATGAACAATCCTGATTAACAGGTCAACGGCACCATGGTGGGCAGAATGCAGCCCAATACCTTTGTGAACATCAACAGCCAGACAAAGCCCGGCCCTGACGGGGTTTATGAAGCCCCTCACCGGGGGCAAAGCCCGGCATCCGCCCCAAAAAGCAGAATGTTTTTCACTGCCCATGGTTTATTTATGACTGGTGTCAGCCTTTGGAGAAAAAAAACGATTAAAAATATCCTTCTGAAATTAAAAACAGTGGTTCATGTCATAGCATGTGTCCTGAGGGGTGACAGTCGAAGGAGTCCATCTTCGCGAAAACCTGCTCCACTTCAGGAGGCGTGAGACATGAATTCAAAACTTCCAGTCATTCGCACCCCGCTCCTGGCCACCACCTTGCTTGTGGTGCTGGCTTTTGGCGCGGGATGCTTCAGGGCAGACAAAAAAAGGGACTTGAAGAAGAAGGAAGAAAGGTCCATGGGCCTGTCTGGTGAACTGTTCGAAATCGCCGAGCAAAGGGGGCTGGACGAGCAGGAACAACTGGCGGCCCTGAAAACCTTTGTGCCCAGCGGCGGGCTGGACACCCACATGGTGATGCTCACCACGGGCAGTTCAGGCCGCCTGGCCATGGTGGGGCTGCCCTCCATGCGCATTCTGAAATATTCGGGTCTTTTCACACCCGAACCGTGGCAGGGCTTCGGCTTTGACGACGAGAGCAAGGTTGTGCTGGCGGCCAGCGCGAGAGACGAGATTTCCTATGACTTTGGCGACAGCGGCCTGCCCGCGATGTCAGAGACCGCAGGCCGTTATGACGGCAAGGCCCTGTTTGTGGCCGACGGGGCCAACGGCAGGATTGCCGTGATGCACCTGGATGATTTCGAGGTGAAGGAAATCCTCTCCAACCCCGTTTTTTCCAACTCCGGCAACGACGTGGCGGTGGACGCCGACACCCGTTATGTGGTGCAGACCACGCACATTCCCCAGATACCGGGGCTTAAATGGGCCGACCCGGAACAGGGCGGGGCGGCCGGTTTAAGGGGCGGCCTGACCTTCTGGAAATACGCCGCCGAAGAGGGCCACGCCGGGCGATTTGACAAAAAGAATTCCTTCACCGCCGCATTGCCGCCCTATCTGCAAATCCAGACCGCCACCGGCAGGGAAAACTCCAAAAATCTGGTGCTCACGGTGTCGGCCTGCCGCGTGAAAAAGGGAGCCTATCCCGGACTGGAAGACTGTCCGGCGGACGCCCCCGGCGTGCTGCACGTGGTGGACCTCGCCAAAGCTCAGTCGGCTGTGGCCAAAACCACCCAGCGGTTTAAAGGTCACCCGTTTGCAGACCTGCCCGGGTTGGTGGCCGCAGGGGGGCTTTTTCAGTTGGAGACGCTTCCCCTCCCCTCTGGCATCCGGGTGTCGCCCGATGGCAAGCAGGCTGTCATCACCCACGAAACAGGCGACAGGGTGACACTGGTGGACCTGGAAAAACTCGCCGCTGCACTGGCCACGGAAAAGGATGATTTCGGCGTGCCCACCGCACCCGCAGGGGCAAAGGTGCTGCGGCAGGTAAAAGTGGGCGGCGCGACGGTGGACACCGCCTTCACCGGCGACGGTCAGGCGTTTGTTTCGGTGCGTGACCCCGGCAAGGTGGTGCGGCTGGACCTGAAGAGCGGGCAAGTGGCCGAAGCCGTGACCCTGGAGGAACCCGGCGGCAGGCTGGTGATTCCGCAGGAAGAAACCGCCACTGCGCAAAGCAGTTATCTGATTGTCCTGAACACCCGCCCCGCGGGGCACCTGCCCAATGTGGGGCCCCAAAAACCCATGAACCCGCTGCTGTTTGAAATTCAGAAAGACAAGCTGGTGCGGCTTTATGAAGGCGCTGTTCCCCAGGCCACGAACCTGAACGGAGTGGGACTCAGCGTGAAACTGATCAAGGGGGTGGACAGTTACCCCATCGGCACCAACCCCCGCATCGGAAAAACCGCGCCTTACCGCACCATGCCGGGCAACGAGCGGGTGGAGAGAAAAGGCAACCGGGTGCATGTCTTCGGCACGGTGATCCGCAGCCACATTGTGCCGGACATCGTGGAGGTGGAAGTGGGCGACACGGTGACTTTTCACCTGACCAACCTGGAGCAGGCCAAAGACCAGACCCACGGCTTTACGGTGAGCGCCTACAACGTGCATAGCAGTTGGGAACCGGGCAAGGTGGCCTCGGTCACCTTCAAGGCAGGCCGCGAAGGCGTGTTCCCTTATTACTGCACCGAGTTTTGCTCGGCCCTGCACCTTGAGATGATGGGTTATCTGCTGGTGAAACCCAAAAACTGGAAAGCGACTGCGGAAAAATTTGAAACCGAAGAGATGGCGCCTGAAGAAGCCAAAAAGATTTTTGATGAAAAAATGAAGGTCATCAAAGACACCCAGGCGGTGATCGATTCCGTGGTGGCGTGGCTGAAGAAAAACAATTACCAGTCCGACCCCCGTGCGGCCAATTTCGTGAACGACGCGGTGCAGCAACTTGAGGAAATAGAAAAACTGAGGCCCAAACTGGACGCCGCCGTGCGTGACAAAAAATGGTCTGAAGCCAAGCTTTGGGCCGAGCAGATGTTCCAGTATCAGGTGAAAGCCGCAGACGCCGGCCTTCGCGCCAAGAAGGTTCTGAGCGAAAAAGGAGCCTCCAAATGATTCTCTCAAACCGTTTTTTGTTTCACCGGTCTGGCCAGGGGCCAAGCCGCCCGGCCAAAACCCGCCTGAAAATAGGACTATTGCTGAGCGCCACGGCGCTGCTCGCCTTTGGCTCCGGCTGCCAAAAAGGCGGCCAGGGTGGCCTCGAAGCCACCGGCCACAAGGGAGACCTCCTGAGCGTGGCCAAAGCCCGCAACCTTGCCACCGACGACATGGTTGCCGCTTTTTCCACCTATCCCAAAAATGACAAGGAAGAATTTCTCTGCCTCAATTCGGGCGGTCAGGCAGCATCCCTCATCGCCTATCTCGTTCCCTCCATGCGCATTGTCAAATACATTCCCACCTCTGCGCCGGATTCATCAGCAGGGTTTCATTTCACTGAAGAATCGCGCCAGCTTGCCCGTGAGGGAGACATTGACGGCGTCAAGACAAACTGGGGCGACACGCACCATCCAGCGTTTTCAGAGACGGACGGCAAATATGACGGCCAGTTCGCCTTCATCAACGACAAAGCCAACCCCCGCATTTTTGTGGTGGACCTGCGGGATCTGGAAACCAAACAAATCGTGAACAACCCCATTTTCCGCAGCGACCACGGCGGTGCGTTTGTCACGCCCAACACCGAATATGTCATTGAAGGCTCGCAATATCCCACCACGGTGGATCACTCCTACAAACCCTTGGAACAGGGGTATTTCAACAAGTACTACCGAGGCGGCATCACCTACCACAAATTTGACCGTCAGAAGGGACGCATTGATCGGGAGGCATCCTTCACCCTCATCGCGCCGCCCTATGTGCAGGATCTCAGCGATGCGGGCAAAAAAGAGAGCTACGGATTTTCGTTCACCAATTCCTTTTGCGCCGAGCGTTACGTGGGCGGCAGCAAACAGGGACGCCCCCCCTATGAGGCGGGCTGCTCCACCCGCGACATGGACTACATGCACATCATCGACTGGAAAAAGGCCGAAAAAGTGGTGGCCGAAGGCAAGGCCATCAAGGTGCGCGGCCACAACGTGATTCCCATGGAAGTGGCGATTCAGGAGGGTTTGATGTTCCTGGTGCCAGAGCCGAAGTCACCCCATGGCTCTGATGTCAGCCCCGACGGACGGTTCATCGTGGTGGCGGGCAAGCTGGACACCCACGCCAGCATTTTCGACATCCGCAAAATCAAGGCCCTCATCAAAGCCAGGGACTTTGCCGGAACAGACCCCTACGGCCTGCCCATCCTGGATTACAAAAAAGCCCTGCACGGTCAGGTGCAGCTTGGTCTGGGGCCGCTGCACACTCAGTTTGACGCCAAAAAAGGTATCGCCTACACCTCTGTCTACATTGATTCCATGGTGGTGCAATGGAACTATGAAACCCTCAAGATACTCGGCAAACAATCGGTCCATTACAACATCGGCCATCTGGTCTCCATGCAGGGCGACTCCACGGACCCACGAGGCCGTTATGTGATCGCGCTCAACAAACTGGCCATTGACCGTTTCTCGCACGTGGGGCCGCTGCACCCCCAGAACCATCAGCTCATTTCCGTTTCGGGCGAAAAAATGCGGTTGCTTTATGACATGCCCCTGCCCATGGGCGAGCCTCACTACACCCAGTGCATTGACGTAAATACCCTGAAACCCCAAGACACCTACGAACCGGGAACGGACCCCTACACCATGGCGCGGTCGGCCAGCGCCACCGAGGCGGGCAAGGAGCGCGTGGTGCAGTCTGGTTCTTCGGTGGAGGTGTTTGGCACCCTCAGCCGCCAGGGCATCAACCCCAGGCGCGTCAACGCCAAGCAGGGCCAGACAGTGGTGTTTCACCTGACCAACACCGAGACTGACCCCAACGCTGCCATTTCCTTTTTTGTCTCCGGGTTAAACGGCATGAATGTGTTTTCACCGGGCGAAACCGCCACGGTGAAGGTCACCGCCAGCCAGTCTGGCCTGTTTCCCCTCAAAACCCGCCCGGCAGACAGCCCCTTCGCCACAAAGGGCCTTGGTTTGTTGTCGGTGCGGCCAGACAGTCTGGCTGAAACAAGCCGCCTGAGGAACCACGCCGCAGCCCAGGCTGCCACCGCCCGGCTGGCTGCGTGGGAGTTTGCCGAAGAGGAAGCCCCCAAAGCCCCCGGCGAGGCCGAGTTCAACAAATATGGCTGCATGGCCTGCCACCAGAAAGGCAAGGAAGCCGGCGGCCCCAACCTGGTCGGCCTCACCACCCGGCGCGAAAAAGCCTGGCTGGTCCAATGGATCATGGATCCGGAAAAATATTACGAGGACCCCTATATCACCCCGCTGATCAAAAAGTTCGGCATCAAGATGCCCAAGCAGGGCGTGACCAAGGCCGAAGCGGAGAAAATCGTGGATTACTTGGCGACCTGGTAGCCAGGTAAGTCTGCCAATGAATACCATGCACAAAAAAACATTTTCAAAAAGCCTTTCATGGCGAAAAAAAGACTGAATAAATCTTTATTGACGGGTATTTACACCTGCCTGCTTTTAGCGGGCAGGTGCCCTCTTCTGGCGGCTGACGGCGGCATGGCGGGCGGCTGGGGCGTACGCATTCAGACCGGACCTTTCCAGAAACGGATTTCCCGTCTGATGCCCGGAGAAACCCTGCGGCTGAAGGCCGGGGTTTATCACGGGCCTATTGAAATCCTCGCGCCCCAGGTGGTCATACAGGGAGAAAAGGGTGTCGTGATTGAAGGCAACGGAAAGGGCACCGTGATTTGGGTGAAGGCCCCCGGCGTCACGCTGCGCAACCTGACCGTGCGCAGATCGGGCCAGTCCAATCCCGACGTGGACGCCGGTGTCTCGGTGCAAAGCCAGCGGGATGTCGTCCTGCAGGGCCTGCGCATACACAACACCCTGTTTGGCATTGACATCGGCGACAGCCAGAACGTTTTGGTGAAAAACTGCACCGTTCAGAGCATGTTCCGGGACATCACCCTGCGCGGAGACGCCATCCGGGTGTGGTCCAGCAACGGCGTGACCCTGCGGGGCAACCACTGGCGGCGTTCCAGAGACGCCGTGGTTTGGTATTCCCGCAACGTGCTGCTGGAAGACAATCACGGCCAAGGCTCCCGCTACAGCGTTCATTCCATGTATTCCGAAAACGTCACCCTGCGCCGCAACTTTTTCAGGAACAATCAGGTGGGGATATTCCTCATGTACGGCCAGAACATCCGGGTGGTGGACAATGACATTCGGCAGTCCACCGGGGCCTCTGGCATTGGCCTGGGTCTGAAGGAAACCTCTGGCGTTTTTGTGCGGCACAACACCATTCTGGATTCCAACACGGGCATTCTGGTGGACAACTCGCCCTGGCACACGGGGGCGGTGAACCGCATCAGACAAAACACGGTGGCTTTCAACGCCACCGGAATTTTGCTGGCCAACGACAGGCCGGGCAATTTTTTTGAGCAGAACGTGCTGAAATCCAACACTGCCGACGTGGACACCGAAAGCAGACACACCTCGCCCGGCGTGTGGAATGGCAATTACTGGGACAGTTACGAAGGGTTTGACCGCAACCACGACAAGTTTGGCGACACCCCTCACGCACCCAGGAAATATGGAGATTTATTGACTGGGGTGCATCCTTCGGCGATGTTTTTCAGGGGGTCGCCGGTGTTGTTGCTCATTAATCTGATAGAACGTCTTGTGCCAATCACCGAGCCGCTTCTGCTGCTGGAGGACGCCAGCCCCCGGCTGGACACCCCCACCCTTCCCCGGCCTCTGCAAAGGACTCGCGGCGCATGATTGAAGTACGTGGGCTGAGAAAGTTTTTTGGCAAAGACGAAATCCTCAAGGGCCTGGACCTGACGATTCGCCCGGGCGATCGCATTGCCCTGGTGGGGCAAAACGGCTCTGGCAAAACCACGCTCATCCGCTGCCTGCTGGGGTTGTACCAGTTCACCGGCGACATCACGGTCAATGGCCTCAACACGCGCGGGCACCGCCCCCAGGTGCTTGGGCAAATCGGGTTTGTCCCCCAGTTGCCGCCGGGCCTGCGGGTGCGGGTGGCGGATTATCTGCGCACCATGGAGCGCGTGTGCCAGGTCTCACGTCAACAAATCGAAGCCGTTGCCGGGCCTCTTGGTCTGGACCTGCAAAGCCTGCAACAACGGCGTTTCAGCGCGCTTTCGGGGGGCATGAAGCAAAAACTGCTCATCGCCGCCGCCATTGCCCGGCAGCCGCCCATTCTGATCATGGACGAACCGGGGGCCAACCTGGACCCCAAATCGCGGGCGGTGTTTTTTCGCCAGCTCAGCGAGACCCCCCGACACACCACCATGCTGCTGGCCTCGCACCGGGTGGACGAAATCGCCGGTCTGGTCAACCGGGTGGTGGAACTGGACCAGGGAACACTGGTGATGGACGACATCGTGGCGGTGGATGGCGGCCTGACGGGCGCCGTCAGCCCCATGGCCGTGTCGTTGAGGGTGACGCCGGGCGTGGACACCATGAAAAAAGCGTTTCACGAGTGGGGGCTTGAAGAAAAGGAACCCCTCCACTGGACCGGCCAGATTCCCGCAGCCGACCGCTACCGTTTTTTTGCGTTGCTCACCCGCTATGGCGGACTGCTCCGGGATGTGAAAATTTCTCCCGCGCCGGGCGCGGAAGGGCGGCCACAGGCATGAACCGGAAAATCTGGCCTGCTCTTTTTGTCGCGACGCTTGCCGCGATTTTTTTGCAGGGGTGTTCTGTGGGGGAGATGCGCGTGGGGCCGCCCCACTGGGGCAGGGACACCTGCGAACATTGCCGCATGGCCATCACCGAGCGCCGTTTTGCCGCCCAGTGGGTGGGGCCGGGCGCGCAGATTCATTTTTTTGATGACCTGGGCTGCGCCCTGGCCAAAAAGCAGGCCGCGCCCGCCCTTAAAAACGCGGTGCTTTATGTGCTGAGTCCGCAGGACGGGAAAACGTGGCTCAAGGCAGAACAGGCCCGGTATACAGACGGCCTGAAAACCCCCATGGATTACGGCATCGGTCCCGACAGAAACGGAAAACTCACCTTCGCTCAGGCGCAAAAAATCCTCTTGAAACGTGTGGGTTCCAAAGGCGCGCAACGCCACGACCACCTCTATCCGGTTGAGGGTGGCACAGAAGCCGGAGGGGACAATTAACATTCCTGCCCCCATCGCTCCCCGCCCCCGCCGCTCCACGCTGCGGGAGTTTTTCAGCCTGGAACTGAGAGAGACCCTGCTGGCGCGCTGGTTTCTTCTTTATTGCCTGGGCTTCGCCCTTTTGATGGGTCTGTTTTTCATGTTTGGCTTGGCGGAATCCCAGGTGCTGGGGTTTCATGGCCTGGGTCGGCTTCTGCTCACCTTCATTCAGGCCAGCATGGTCATCCTGCCCATTTTCATCCTCATCACCACCGCCAGAACCCTGGTGGGAGACCGGGAATCGGGCGTGTGGGAGTACATGCTGTCGCTGCCGGTTTCGCTGTCGGGTTATTACTGGGGCCGGTTTGGGGGTGGGCTTGTCGCCATGGCCACCCCCCTGGTGATGGCGCTTTGGGCCGGGGCGCTTTATGAGCAGTTGCGGGGCGGGGGGGTGCCGTGGTCCATGGTGGTGTATTACTCCGGCCTCACGGCGTCCATGGTGGTCTGTTTTCTGGGCATGGCCATGCTGATTTCCATACTCAGCGCCACACAGGAATCCGCCCTGGGCATGGCCTTTGGGGTGTGGCTGTCGCTGGAGGCGCTGGTGGATGGCCTCTTGCTGGGGGTGATGATCCGCCAGATGGTGCAGGCTGAAATGGTGATGACCCTGGCGCTGCTCAATCCGGTGCAGGCTTTCCGCACGGCGGCGATTGCGGTGTTCGACCCGGAGCTTTCCATCCTGGGGCCTCTTTCCTACGCCCTGACCGATGTCCTGGGCCGGGGCGGCGTGCTGGCCTGGGCCATTGTCTGGCCCCTGTTGCTGGGTCTGGTTTGCGCCGCCACGGGTTTCCTGGTTTTCAGGCGGTCCAATGTTGTTTGAGCATTCATTCAAAGGAGAAACAATGCACATCTCTTCTCAAGACCGGTTCCTGCGGTGGACAGTGGTTTTTCTGGCCCTGCTCGCGTGCCTTCTTTACGCTGCGGCTTATTTCTTTCCGATTTGGGGCTGGTATCTGCAGGCCCCCCAATATCCCAACGGTCTGGTGATGGCCGTTTACCTGAACAAGGTCACCGGAGACATCACCGAAATCAACATCCTGAACCACTACATCGGCATGGCCCGGCTGGATGAAGCCGCCAAGCTGGAAAGGGCCATGGCGGTTTACGGCGTGTCGGGCATTGGCCTTGTCACCATGGTGGGGGTGTTTTTGCCGGGCAAACGCTACGCCAAGATGTTTTCTTTGCCCGCCCTCCTGTTTCCGTCTGTTTTTCTGGGGTCCATGTATTTCTGGATGTACCAGTTTGGCCACCAGTTGAACCCCAAGGCCCCGGTGAACGTGGCGCCCTTTACCCCCACCCTGCTGGGCATGGGGGCGATTGGCAACTTCCGCACGCTGGGCATGCCCGGGCCGGGTTTTTACATGATCCTGGTTTCGGCGGTGGCGGTGGTGGCGGCCTTTGTTTTGCGCCAGCGCATCTGCAGCGGATGCAAACACGCCAAAACCTGCGGCGCAGTGTGCCCCCACCTGTTCATCAAGTCCCAACCCCCTTTGCCCATACCGAAAAAACCATTTGGGGCGTAGCGGCACGAGAGGGGCATGACAGTCTGGACCGCCTGACCAGTGCGCTGCGCACTGCGGCAGCGGTGCAGGGGCTGAGCGTGGGCGCGCCTGCTCGTGGTGTGCGGGCCGCCGCATTTCGTCGGTTTTTTGACCCAAATTTTTCGGTTGGGCCTGTTTTTGAAAAAGACATGGGTGTACCATTTCCCCTTAACATCCCAACGCACCCAGACCCAAAATACCGCGAAAAACAGTGGCCTGTGAAAACTCTAACCCGCATCGGTACCGGTAAACCCTCTTTTTTGGGGGATGTGCCGCATTAAGCGCGTGATTTTCGCTCGTCCGGCAGGTTGGGTGCTTGCCCCCCGTTTTATTTATTTTTTGCTTATACAACCCCAATCGGGGGGTATCAAGGCTTCATCACGCAGCAGGCATCGACACACACATGAACCAAAAGCTGGACCATCGGGGTTTTGGGCGGGGAAGGCGATTCCATTCGTTTTTTGCTTTTTGTGTGCTGGCGGGCGTGGTGTTCTTTTCAAGGCCCGCTGAGGCCGGGTGGACAATTGATTCCGCAGCAGGATGGCTATATGGAATTTCCTGCGTGCCTGCTACCACGACCTGCTATGCGGTTGGCGAGACAGGATTCATCAGAAAAACGACCAATGGCTCCACCTGGACCAATCAAACATCTCCCACCGGAAACTATCTTTATGCAGTTTCGTGCCCATCCACCACAGTTTGTTACGCAGTGGGGCAGACTGGCACCATCATCAAAACCAGCGACGGGACAAACTGGAGCACACAAACCTCTGTGGTTACCCAAAACTTTGAGGACATTAGCTGTCCTTCCACCACCGTGTGTTATGCGGTAGGTGGAGATATGAATGTGCTTAAAACCACAGATGGCACCAACTGGTCTCCGCTAACCTCTGGAATAGTAAATATGCCCAACACCATTTCTTGTCCAGATACTCTCACCTGTTACTACTCTACCAGTGCTGGCTGGGTCGGCAAAACAACCAATGGCAGCACATGGTCTGAAACCAATCTGGGATCCCCGTGTTTAGAGTCAACGGCTTGTTCAAGCACCACGACCTGTTATTCATTCCTGGGGTCCTGTGGATCGTATCAGGTCAAAAAAACAACCGATGGCTCAGCCTGGGGAATGGTGGGGACACATCCCGGTGCATCTGTTCTTGATTTGGAATGCCCTTCTGGTACGGTTTGTTATTGGGCGGCAGGTGGCGGGACAATTGGAAAAACAAACGATGGTGTTAATTTTTTCCATCAAGGCGTAGCTGGTTCTATAAACGGCGTTTCCTGTATAAATTCAACCAATTGCTGGGCGGTGAGTTCAGGAGCTGGTGTTTTTCGCACCACAGACGGCGGAAACGACGTCACCGCACCCGCCTGCTCCGTCAGCGGCATTGCCGAAGCACCCGCCAGTGATTTTCTTTTCACCACAGGAACCACGGCGTATTACAACACCGCTGGCACAGGAAACTTCATCGTGAGCGCCACCGCCACAGACGGTGAAACGGGGATACAGAAAGTGAACTTCCCTGCCCTGACAGGCATCACCGGCGGATCGGGAGATGACACCAGCAACCCCTACAGTTCCACAACCTATTCTTTCAGCGGCGGCTCCACACAAAACGGAGCGGCGAACGCCACCTGTTACAACGGTCAGGGCACCACCAACACGGGTGGCTTCACCGTGCTGCTGGACACCACCAACCCATCGGCTTTCACGCTGAATGACGGCACTGGGGCAGACCTGGACACCATCATCAACAGCATTTCTCTGGACGCGAACTGGACGGTTTCAACCGACGCGGGAAGCGGCCTGGCCAGATACGATTATGCCCTCTACGACACCACTTCTGCCTCCTACACACTCGGATTCACCAGCAACGCGGCTTCAACCACTTTAAATTTATCAACTGGCTCATTGGTGAGTGGACACAACTACAGGTTTGAAGTCAAAGCCATTGATAACGTCAGCAACTCCTATTTCGTTCAGTCGGATGGTTTTCTTTATCTGTCTGAATTCTCAAGTGTTTGGTCTGGCCCAGGGCCCGAAGGATCCACCGCCGCAAGCCTTGGCGATTGTGATGGCGACGGGGATCTGGACCAATTGGTTGCCAACTACGCCGCCATTAACCGTGTTTACCGCAACGACGGTGGCAACGCGTTTACCTCGGTTTGGACCAGCGTCGAAACGGACGCCTCCTATGGCTCAACCTGGGGGGACGTTGACAATGATGGGGATCTGGACCATGTAATTGCCAACGGGGGAGGGCCCAACCGGGTTTACCTCAACAACGGCACTTGCTCTTTTGCCCTGGCATGGACGGCTGGGGTGTCGGAACAGACCTTTAATATCTCGCTGGGGGACTATGACGCCGACGGGGACCTGGACCAATTGGTGGGCAATAACACCGGGGCCAACCGCGTCTACCGCAACGATTGGAATGTGAGTGGCTCGTTCACCTTGGCATGGACCAGTGTGGAAAGCGACAACACCAAGTCGGTGGCCTGGGGGGATTACGACGGCGACGGCGACCTGGACCAATTGGTAGGCAACGACACCACCACGGCCAACCGTGTTTACCGTAATGACGGCGGCGGCGTTTTCACGCTGGTGTGGAGCAGCACCGAGACGGATAACACCCTATCCGTGGCTTGGGGGGATTCCGACGGCGACGGCGACCTGGACCAATTGGTTGGGAACCTCAACCAACCCAACCGCGTTTACCGCAACGATGGTGCAAGCACCTTCACCCTCATCTGGTCAAGCAGTGAATCAGACCCCACCACCGGCATTGCCTGGGGAGACTACGACGGCGACGGGGATCTGGACCAAGTGGTCATCAACAGCGGCGGAACCAATCGTGTCTACCGCAACGACGGCGGCAACACCTTCACGTTGGCATGGACCAGCGTGGAATCCGAGGCCTCCGAGGGATTGGCGCTGGGCGACACGGACGGGGACGGGGATATGGACTACCTCAAAGCCGGCAACAGCGTCGCCAATCGGGTGTATGTCAATAACCTCAACCCCGCCAACAATGCACCAGCCACACCGGCACTCACCGCAGAGCCGGACGGTGTGAGCGGCAGTGTGAAGCTTGAGTGGGCCGCCGCCAGTGACGCACAGACACCCGCAGCGCTGCTCACCTACAACCTGCGGGTGGGCACCACGCCGGGCGGCAATGAAATTGTGAGCGCCAAAATCGCCGCCGGGCCGGGCAACATGGGGCAGGCGCTGAGCCATGCGGTCACACTCAGCGCCGGGGCCAGCGCCGTGACCTATTACTGGAGCGTGCAGGCGGTGGACAACACCGGATTTTTGTCATCGGCTTTTGCCGTGGAGGACAACTTTTTCCTGGACGCAACACCCCCCACCGCCGTGGGGGCGCTCACCGACAGCGGCAGTT
The DNA here is from genome assembly GCA_964371695.1 of uncultured bacterium. Lineage (GTDB taxonomy): Bacteria > CAYJOG01 > CAYJOG01 > CAYJOG01 > CAYJOG01 > CAYJOG01. Next base: position 2,293 of record CAYJOG010000015.1, on the reverse strand, counting down.
ATCAGACCAGCACCACCACTGTGAGCGCCAGTTGGTCGCCCGCCAGTGACGGCGAAAGCAGCGTGACAAGTTATGAGGTGAGTGTGGGCACAACCCCCGGCGCGACGGACGCCGTGGCCAGCCAGAGTGTGGGGCTTGTCACCGGCGCGGGCATCGCAGGGACTTTCACCACCGGCGTCACCTATTACGTCAATGTGGCGGCCATCAACGGCGCAGGCCTCACGGGCAGCATCAGCAGCACCAACGGCATATTGGTAGACGCCACCGCCCCTGGCGCGGTGGGCGCACTCACAGACAGCGGAAGTTTCCAAACCAGCACCACCACCGTTTCCGCCAGTTGGTCTGCGGCCACAGATGCTGAGAGCGGCGTCACGGACTATGTGGTAAGCGTGGGCACAACGCCGGGTGGGTTTGACGCCGTGGCCAGCCAGAGCGTGGGGCTGGTGACGGGTGTGGCCATAGCGGGCAGCTATGTCGGCAGCACCTTTTATTACGTGAGTGTGGCGGCGGTCAATGCCGCGGGACTCACCGGCAGCGCCATCACCACCGATGGCATCACGGTGGAAACCAGCGCCCCCGGCGCAGTGGGGGCGCTCACCGACAGCGGCAGTTATCAAACCAGCACCAGCACCATCAGCGCCAGTTGGACAGCCGCCACAGACGCAGAGAGCGGCATCGCTTTTTATGAAGTCAGCGTGGGCACAGCCCCCGGTTGGTCAGATTTTGTGGCCAGTCAGAGTGTGGGGTTGGTCACCAGTGCGGGAATTGCGGGGGGGTACATTCAGGGCCAGACCTATTACCTCAACGTGGCGGCCATCAACGGAGCAGGACTCACTGGCTCGATAAACAGCACCGACGGCATCACGGTGGACACCACCCCACCCGCTGCCGTGGGGGCGCTCACTGACAGCGGTAGTTACCAAACCAGCACCACCACTGTGAGCGCCAGTTGGTCGCCCGCCAGTGACGGCGAAAGCAGCGTGACAAGTTATGAGGTGAGTGTGGGCACAACCCCCGGCGCGACGGACGCCGTGGCCAGCCAGAGTGTGGGGCTTGTCACCGGCGCGGGCATCGCAGGGACTTTCACCACCGGCGTCACCTATTACGTCAATGTGGCGGCCATCAACGGCGCAGGCCTCACGGGCAGCATCAGCAGCACCAACGGCATATTGGTAGACGCCACCGCCCCCGCCGCCGTGGGCGCACTCACCGACAGCGGCAGTTTTCAGACTGGCTCCACCACCATCAGCGCCAGTTGGACCGCCTCCACGGACGCAGAAACCGGCATCGTCAGTTATGAAGTCAGCGTGGGCACGTCACCCGGCGCAACCGACACCGTGGCCAGCCAGAGTGTGGGGTTGTCCACCAGCGCGGCCATCGTGGCCAGCTACAGCGACGGCGTGACCTATTACGTAAACGTGGCAGCGGTGAACGGCGTGGGTCTCACCAGCTCTATCAGCAGCACCAACGGCATCATGGTGGACACCGTTGGCCCCACCGCCGTGGGCGCACTCACCGACAGCGGCAGTTATCAGACCAGCACCACCACCCTCAGCGCCAGCTGGGCCGCCGCCACCGACGCCCAGAGCGGCATCGCCAGTTATGAGGTCAGCGTGGGCACGTCGCCCGGCGCAACAGACGCCGTGGCCAGCCAGAGCGTGGGACTGGCGACGGCTGCGGCCATTGCAGGCAGTTTCACCAATGGCGTGACGTATTACGTGAACGTGGTGGCGGTGAACAACGCGGGCCTCACCGGCTCTGTGAGCAGCACGGACGGCATCATGGTAGACACCACGGCCCCCTCTGCCGTGGGCGCGCTCACCGACAGCGGCAGCTACACCACCGGCGCCACCTACCTCAGCGCCAGTTGGTCACCCGCCAGTGACGGCGAAAGCAGCGTGACGGGTTATGAAGTGAGCGTGGGCACGTCACCCGGCGCAACGGACGCCGTGGCCAGCCAGAGCGTGGGTCTTGTCACGGGCGTTGCCATCGGCCCCATGTTTTTATTAAACGGCACCACCTATTACATCAATGTGGCGGCGATCAATGGTGCGGGATTGACCAGCAGCATCGCGAGCACCGACGGCATCATGATGGAGATCACCGCCCCAAGCGCGGTGAGCGCGCTGACGGACAGCGGCAGTTTTCAGCTCAGCACCACCACGGTGAGCGCCAGTTGGTCTGCGGCCACTGATGCCGAGAGCGGCGTCACGGACTATGTGGTGAGCGTGGGCACAACGCCGGGTGGATTTGATGCCGTGGCCAGCCAGAGTGTGGGGCTGGTGACGGGTGT
>CAYJOG010000014.1:0-15937 GCA_964371695.1 uncultured bacterium | reverse complement strand
TCAAATCGATTGGCCTGTCGTAGTTCGCGGCACAGCCAGGCCCACAACAGCGCCACCAGCAGTGTGCCGATGCCCCCCACCAGCACCGCCGTGGGCGCGCCCCACCACTGGGCCGTCAGGCCCGATTCAAACTCGCCCAGTTCGTTGCTCGCGCCGATAAACAGCATGTTCACCGTGCCCACGCGCCCCAGCAGGTGCAGGGGCGTGCGGGTCTGCACCAGCGTGTGGCGCACCACCACACTCAGCATGTCCGCCGCCCCCAACACCCCCAGCACGCCCAGCGACAGCCAAAAGTTCCGCGACAGGCCAAACACCACCGTACACAGGCCAAACAACACCACGCCCACAAACATCTTGCGCCCCACGCGCCGCTTGAGGGGCTGCCACACCAGCATCAGCGCCATCAGCCCCGCCCCCGCCGCCGGTGCGCTGCGCAACAGGCCCATGCCCCTGGGGCCGACATGCAGAATGTCCCGCGCAAATATCGGCAACAGCGCCACTGAGCCGCCCAGCAGCACGGCGAACAGGTCCAGCGAAATGGCCCCCAGAATGATCTTGCGGCCAAAGACAAACCGCAGGCCCGCCAGCAGGTTGGCCCAGTCCATGGGCTGCGCCATTTGCCTGCCGGGGCGCACGTGGAGCGACGCCATGCACACCAGGGCCATGGCCACCAGCGCCGCGCACAGGCCATACACCACCCGCACATGCCCCGCCCACGCCAGCACCACGCCGCCCACCGCCGGGCCGATGATCACCGACAGGTTCCACACCGCCATGCCCAGGGCCAGGGCACGGCTCATCTGCTCTCTGGGCACCAGATGGGGCAACATGGAGGTCTCCGCCGGGCCTTCAAACGCCCGCGCCACACCCAGCACCAGCAGCGTGGCGAAGATGGGCAGCGGCGTGGTCAGGCTCTGGCCCGCCAGCCACCACAACGCCAGCGCGCAGCACAGGCCCAGGGCGTAGCACAGCATCACGATTTTCCGCCGGTCGTACCTGTCAGCCACCTGGCCCGTGAACAGCACCAGCGCCACCGACGGCAGAAACTGCACCAGACCCGTATAACCCAGGTCCAGGGGTCGGTGGGTGAGCGCATACACCTGCCAGCCCACCGCCACCGACTGCATGGCCAAGGCCGTGATGGCGAACAGCCGCGCCATTTCATAAAGGCGAAAGTCGCGGATAGCGAGCACGTCCAGCGCGCTCGAAGGTGTTGTTTCTTTGTAAGGAGTTGAGGACATGAGGGGGAGGTGTTTATAGGATGGTGTGCGCGCCGAAGGCGCAGTCTGACTTAAGCAGGTGAATTCTCCAATGGCCACACCCCATGTGATTTTTTTTGAAGACCTTTCGCTGAAGGACGTGCCCCTGGTGGGGGGCAAAAACGCCTCGTTGGGTGAGATGGTGCGGGAGCTGGCCACGCTGGGGGTGAAGGTGCCCGGCGGCTTTGCCGTCACCTCGGCGGCCTATTGGGCCGTGGCCCAACACGCGGGCGTGAAACCCGCCATGCTGGAACTACTGGATGGCCTGGACCCCCACGACGTGGCCGATTTGCAGGTCCGTGGCAAAGCGCTGCGCCAACTGTGGCTGAACGCGGCTTTTCCGCCCGATGTTTCCAGCGAAATTTTGCGCGCCTATGACGTGCTGTGTGAGCTGCACGGCGCGTTGCTGGATGTCGCCGTGCGCAGTTCCGCCACGGCAGAAGACCTGCCCGACGCCAGCTTCGCCGGCCAGCAGGAAACCTACCTGAACATTCACGGCCCCGACGCCCTGCTGGAGGCCGTGCGCAAATGCTTCGCCAGCCTGTTCACCGACCGCGCCATCAGTTATCGCACCGAGCGGCAGTTCGACCACATGAAGGTGGCGCTGTCGGTGGGGGTGCAGCAGATGGTGCGCAGCGACCTGGCCTCGAGCGGGGTGATGTTCAGCCTGGACACCGAAAGCGGCAACCGGGACGTGGTGCTGATCACCGGAGCCTGGGGTCTGGGTGAGACGGTGGTGCAGGGGGCGGTGAATCCCGACGAGTTTCTGGTACACAAACCCACGCTGGGGCAGGGCTTCAAACCCATCGTCAGCCGCAGGCTGGGTGAGAAGGCCATCCGCATGGTGTATGCCCACGGCGGCCGGGGCACCCGCACCGAGAAAACCCCCCGCGCCATGCAGCGGCGTTTTGTGTTGAGCGACGACGAACTGCTTACCCTCAGCCGCTGGGCGGTAATCATCGAAAACCACTACACCCAGGCCTATGGCCGCCCCTCGCCCATGGACATGGAATGGGCCAAAGATGGCAACACGGGGGAGCTGTTCATTGTGCAGGCCCGGCCCGAAACGGTAGAGGCCCGCCGCGCCCCCGCCCTGGAAACCAGGCTGCTTGAAGAAAAAGGCCCCGTGCTGCTCACCGGCGTGGCGGTGGGGCACCGCATTGGCCAGGGCACGGTGCGTGTGGTGAACCGGCCCGAAGAAATGCACACCGTGCTGCCCGGCGACGTGCTGGTGGCCGACCGCACCGACCCCGACTGGGAGCCGGTGATGAAAAAGGTGAGCGCCATTGTCACCAACCGGGGCGGGCGCACCTGCCACGCCGCCATCGTGAGCCGCGAACTGGGCCTGCCCGCCGTGGTGGGGGCCACCGGGGCCACCACGCGCCTGAGGGGCAAGGGCGCGGTGACGGTGAGCTGCGCCGAGGGCGACACCGGCGTGGTGTATGAGGGACTGCTGCCCACCCGTCACACCACCACGGCGCTGGAAGAACTGCCCCAGACCCGCACCCAGGTCATGCTCATTCTGGCCAACCCCGGTCAGGCCCTGGCCCTGGGGCAGATGCCCTTTGACGGCGTGGGGCTGGCGCGCATGGAGTTCATCATCAACCACGACATCGGCATACACCCCAACGCGCTGCTGGATTTTGACAACCTCAAAGACACCGCCCTGAAAGAAGAAATCGAAACCCGCACGGCGGGTTACTCGCGCAAGGCCGATTTTTTTGTGGACAAACTGGCCCAGGGCGTGGGGCTGCTGGCGGCGGGGTTTTATCCCCGGCCCGTGACCCTGCGCTTCAGCGATTTCAAGTCCAACGAATACGCGGGCCTGCTGGGGGGGCATCTCTATGAACCCAAAGAGGAAAACCCCATGATCGGTTTTCGTGGAGCGGCGCGGTATACCCACCCCAGTTTCATGGACGCCTTCAAGCTGGAGATAGAAGCCGTGCGGCGCGTGCGCGGCGAAATGGGGCTGAAAAACCTGAAGGTGATGGTGCCCTTTTGCCGCACGGTGGAAGAAGGCAAAAAGGTGCTGGCGGTGCTGGAACACGGCGGCCTGGTGCGGGGCGAAGACGGCCTGGAGGTGTGGGTGATGTGCGAGATTCCCAGCAACGTGCTGCTGGCGGATAAGTTTGGCGAACTGTTCGACGGTTTTTCCATCGGCAGCAACGACCTCACACAACTCACCCTGGGCGTGGACCGCGACAGCGAGCTGGTGGCCCCGGTGTTTGACGAACGCAACCCGGCGGTGAAGCGCTTGCTGCAGATGGCGATCATGGGGGCACACGAAAGCGGGCGGCCCATCGGCATTTGCGGACAGGCCCCCAGCGACTATCCCGAACTGGCGCGTTTTCTGGTGACAGAGGGCATCAACAGCATCAGCCTGAACCCCGATTCGGCCCTGGCCATCCGCGCCGTCATCGCTGCGGCAGAGGCGGAGATGGGGTAGAGGGTGGATAACCGGGGGCTGCAGGTGGCGAGTAGGTCGCTTGACAAGAGGTATATGGGGAAATTACCGTGCGCATCCGTGGTGAAAAAATTGCCGACAGAGAGACCTGCGCTCATTCTTTCTGGTTTATTGATAGAAATTGCTATTCCCGCAGGTATTCAACTTTCCCTGATTTGGATTGCTTGGAATTCTTCTCCAATAGAATTAATTGGGACAATGTGGGATGATTTTTTTCTCTTGTTCGCAGTGATGTTTTTGGGAATGCCCACAGACACAAGGTTTTTTCATGAAAAACAAATGAAAACCGTCTCAAACTTAACCACTGATCGTCTCAAGGGATGGCTTAACGACGGGAAGTACAAGAGAGTGTTAAATAATGGACATGCCGTGTCAATACTCAATTTCATGGGATTGTCTGAAAAAGTTTTCACCTACAATCTGTCGGCAATATCAAAAACTCTTTCCGTATTCACGCTTATACCATATTTAACAATAGAACTGGCTGTATTGTGGGAGCACAAAAGGCTTGATGAACTTATAGGCATAAACCGTGCTTTGATACTTTTTTCAGTGGCAATAATTATTATTAAAGTGAAAAGCATCCAGATGCAGTCATTTATGGGGGCGAGGTAATGGAAATAATTGTGGCAGTAGGAGCACTGATATCTTCGATTTTGGCGCTAACAGCGGCTAGCCTGTTTATATATTTTTCGCTTATTCAGACAAGGGATAGCATCATCACATTCAGGAGACGTAGGGAGCGATTGTTTTCCGCACAGGAATTTGGAAAATCGGAAAGTCACCTGAGCCTCTTCAATAGCGTTATTGAACGGAACGAAACTTGCGTCGAGGCGAATTTCCGTGAAGGGGGTAAAATGGCTCCCTTTACCGGAGAAGAAATTACCGCTCTTCATGTGGCGGTTGAAAGTGGCGAGTTAGCTATGGTGAATTTGATTTTAAAAGGGATAAATGATCCTGAAGAAATTAAAAAAAGTGTAAATTTTAAGGATCGATCTGGCTACACTCCTGTCCATTTGGCGGCTTTTCTTGGGGAGTCCGCGATTTTAGGGTTACTATTAAAAAATGGTGGAGAGGCCAATTTAAAGACTAATCAGAAATGCACACCCCTGCACAAGGCGGCATTTGCTGATGACATCTCTGCGGCAGAACTTTTGATTTGCGGTTATCATGTGAATGTCAATTCCGAATCCGTCACAGGATTGAGGCCAATTCACAATGCGGTCTGGGCAAAAAATCTTGCTATGGTCCACTTTTTATTGATAAATAGTGCTGATCCAGAGGCTTCTAATCGGTACGGACACAGGCCACTTCATGTAGCAGCGAGACAAGGGGATTGCGAAATTATTCACACTCTTTTGGCCAATGGCGCATTTGTTGATTCAAAAACATTTTTCGGGAGAACACCTTTGCATAGGGCCGCCAAGTACAATAAAAAAGAGGCATTTGAATTGCTCCTGAAAAGTGGCGCAGATATCTCTATTTCCGACATAGATGGTAATACTCCACTGCATCTTGCCGCAGATCGAGGAAGCGCCGAAGTGCTGAATTTTGTTGGTAATGCGGTGAATAACCCAAGTCAGTTTAAACATATCGATACAAGCGCGCTTATTGACGCTATTTTTTGCGAAAATAATTCTGGGTTGACTGTCATTGGTGTTGCGAGATCAAAAGGATATTCAACCGTTTCAAAGAACCTCCTTTTTTGCACTCCGACACGCAGAACAATGGTGTCATAGCATTTACCTACAACAGGCTGTTCGTTACAATGCTTATTAATTGGACATCGCGCCTACTAATACAAAAGACCATTCGAAATAGCAGTAATGGTTTGCACAAAAGGCCGTTTTTCTGGTGCTTTTTCGGGTGAATTACTGCTATTTCGCTCGGCCGTTGGAATAAAAATGTTTTCTTGATTCGCCCTAAAAATTTACCGTGAGGGTGAAGGGTTGCTGGTTCAGACCCATGTCGATGCTGCCGGGTGCGCCCAGGTGCGGCAGCACCGGGGTTTAATCAAAAACAAAAACCATTGTTTTTTGCCTATGTCCAACCCCTCACCCGATGCTTCGCATCACCCTCTCCCCATAAAGGGGAGAGGGTGCGATGGGGCCTTTTCCTTTTCCAACCTCCAGCTTCCAACTTTTTACGGCTTGAAATCCAGCACCCGTTTGTTGTCCTTGGTCTGATCAGCCCGGGCGGGGTTGCTGTCGAACTCGAAATATTTGCCCGCCAGCCAGTTGGGGAACTGATCCACCGCGTCTTTGCTTTTCCAGTCAGAGATGTCGCTGCCCGGCAGGGTGGTCCACATGCGGATGCCGCTTTTTTCGCCGGGGGTCATCACCAGCCGCACACTGGGGCCGCCGCCGTAGTCCATGCGCTCGCCCATGAAGCCGTGACCGGCGTTGTTCACCGTGCCATAGGCCCCCGGGCCGGGAATGTTGAAGCGGTTGTATTCCGGCAACAGGTCGTGATTCATGTTGAGCTGGTGAATGCGCCCCCAGGTCCATTTCGCCGGGTCGGGGCCAAGGATTTTTTCGCATTCCTTCACCGCTTCCGGGAAAGCCAGCCGGGCGATGTCGTCCATGGTTTCTTCTTTTTCAGTGTTCTTGATGTCGAACCAGTTGGTTTTCAGCCGCCCGTCAATCTGGCGGCGGATGATGTCGCCGATCACCTCGATGTGGTCATAGGCCTGCGCCATCAGGCTGCCGGTCACGTTGTCTTCCAGCGCCATTTTGTTGATGTGTTTGAGCCATTTGAAAAACACGAAAGGCCCCAGGCTGTCCACATTGGTGTGGCCGTCCCAGGCATTGAGCTGCGCCAGGGCGGCGGCCTGATTGCCCGCTGCGGGCTGGCCTTCCATGGCTTTGAGAAAAACGGGCAGGAATTTTTCCTGCATGAACACCTTGTTGTCCATCTGGGCGGCCATGAAGGTTTCGGGCGTGTGTTTGGGCGTGGCCAGCACGAGGTCGGTGATGCGCCGGGCGCGGCTGCCGCCATCAAAAAACCGACCGATGTAATACTTGTAATCGAGGGGCGCGGGCCGGTTGTTGGCGGTCACCACGTAGCCTTCGGGGGGGTTCTCTTTTTTGGGTAGTTCGTCATAGGGAATGTACCCAAGCCATTGCTGCTCAGGGTCGCTGCCGTCCTGGGGCACATAGGGCACAATGCCTTCTTTGTGCAGCGGCACGTCGGCGTGGGCGTGATAAAAAATGTTGCCCTTGCGGTCGAGGTAAATGAAGTTCTGCGCGCCGGTTTTGAAATGTGAGAGCGCCTTTTTGAACTCGTCCAGATTTTTGGCGTAGTCCATGCCAAAGAAGGTTTCGATTTCGGTGCTGGGGTCGTGGCCTGTCCAGCGAAAGGCCACGGTCTTGCCCATGCTCACGCCGCTGTCGCGCTCCAGCGCAATGGGGCCGAAGTGGGTGAGGCGCAGGGTTTTCTTTTCCACCAGCATCTTGCCGTTTTCCCAATATTTGAGGTCCACGGGAATCTCTTGGATGTCCCGCCACTCGCTGCCGAATTTGTATTGTTTGTTGTTGGTCGGGTTCATCTTGAGCACATAGGCGTCGGTCACGTCATAACCCGTGGTGGTCACGCCCCAGCCCAGGTGGTCGTTGTGGCCGATCACCACGCCGGGGGTGCCCGCAAAACTCACACCCGCCACGTTCAGGTTGGGGGCGGTGAGGTGCACCATCACCCAGATGGCGGGCACGTCCAGACCCAGGTGCGGGTCGTTGGCCAGCAGGGGCTGGCCGCTTTGTGTGCGTGCGCCGCTCACCACCCAGTTGTTGCTGCCCACCTTTTCGCCCAGGCCCTGCCAGGTGTTGGCGAACACGTCGGAGTGCATGAGTTTCAGGAGGTCTTCTTCGGCCATGCCCGCGAGAGAAGGCGGCTCTGTTTTCTGGCGGGTGATGGTGACCGGATCGATGTTGGTGGTGGGGGCCAGTTCGTCAAACTTTTTGGGCCCCAGCATGTTGCGCATCACGCCCAGCAGGAGTTCCTCCGGCATGCCGCCCGAAAGCGACCAGCTCATGGCGCGGCCAATGGCGATGGTGTCGGCGGGTGTCCAGGGCTGGGGTTTCAGCCCCAGTTTTTTATATTCGGGCAGTTTGGCGGCGGCGGGGGAATTGATGAAGGCGTTGGCCCCCTCGGCATAGGCCTTGAGCACCGCCAGGGCGGGTTTGCTCATCTGCGCCAGAATCTTCGGGGCCACCCGTTCCACCAGCAGTTTTTTGGCGTTCCAGTCGTCTGCGAGTTTGCCTTTGCCAAACAGCTCGGCGCGGGTTCCCAGCGCGCTGCGACGGAAAACGTCCATCTGGAACAGGCGGTATTTCGCCACCAGATAACCCTGCACACGAATGGCGTCCAGATCGGTTTTGCCCTTGATGTGCCACACGCCGTGTTTGTCCATGGCTACCTTCACGGGGGCCTTCAGGCCCTTGAGGCGAATGGTCTCGGCGCGGCTGGCGGTGCTGAGGGTGCAGGTTAAAACAACCGCCCACAACGTGGGGCGAAAAAAGACATGGCGCATGTTGAACCTCCCGGAAATCGGCAACCCGGTCAGTTTATGAAAAAACAGAATGGTGTGTCAGGAAAAGGGCCTTTCGTGACACCAGTTCACGGCCTTGTCTGCATCTGCATTTTTCGCCACGGGTCGCCATAAAGGGTGACGGTGCCGTGTCGGTGACTGGCGAACCAGGGCAGGTGAAAAAACTCAAGCCCCTGCAGGGTGCCCGGCGCGGGATGCCCATAGGGATTGAACGCCCCCACGCTCAGGTGAACCACCGCCGGGCGGGTGCGCCACCACAGCAGGCCGCCGCTGTCGTGCGCGCCGCCGTGGTGGGGCACGTGGGCCAAGTGGACGGGCCTTAAGCGCGCCGCGAGATTTTCCTGCAACAGGGCGGTGTCGTTCATGGGGTGATCGGAGCTGAGCAGCAGGCGCAGGCGGCCCATGTCCGCCTCCATCACCAGGGCGCAGATGTTGCGCTGGCAACTGCCCCGCCGCGCCGGGGCCAGCACCGACAGGGCGAGAGGCCCGGCGCGCAACGTGTCGCCGGTTTTCACGCGCCACATTTTTTTGTCGGCTGTCAGACTGGCGAACTGGCGCAGGGTGTCGCTGTCTGCTTTTTGAAAACGGCTGTCGGCGGCGGGCCACACCACGCGCCCCACGGGCATGGAGCGCAGCACCGCCACCACGCCCCCCAGGTGGTCGGCGTCGGCGTGGGTGGCCACCAGCAGGTCTACCCGCCGCACCCCCCTTTGGCGTAGCGCTTCCACCACCGGTGCGCGGCCCGGCGGCAGCGCCACGGGCCAGGGGCCGCCATCCACCAGCACCACGCCGGTTTGCGGGCCGGTGAAAAGCGTGGCGTCGCCCTGACCCACGTTCAGAAAATCCACCATCAGGGGCGGCGGCGAAACAAAAGCGGGCCACAGGGCCACCGCCCCCATCAGCAACACGGCCAGGGGTGCAAGAGGCGGACGGGCACGCCAGGTTCTCCAGAATGGTTCGGGTCTGGCGGGTGCGGGGGTTTCGCTGGCCGGTTCCTCCTGAGACTGTTTTTTCAACCACCAGACCCACAACAACAAACACAGCGCCGCGCCCAGCGCCGCGCCTTCGGTCAGGTTCACCGACCACACCGCGCCGGGGGCCTGGGCCAGCACACCGGCCAGGGCTTCGGTCATGCGGTGCAGGCCGCCGATCACAAATCCCAGTGCTTCGCGCAGGCCCGGCAACCACACCCCCACGGCCACGGTGAACAAGCCCAGCACCAAAAGCGCGCTCAGCAGCGGCAGCAGCATCAACGTGCTGAGGGGCGAGAGCGGCGCGGCCTGACCAAAAAAACCCGCCAGCAGGGGCAGCGTGAGGGCCGTGGCCCAGGCCCCGCACCACAGGGTGAGATTGACCTTGCCCAGCCAGGGCGGCTCGGCGGCGGCAGCGGCGCGGGTGGCGAGACCCACCAGCACACCGGCGGTGGCGGCCACGCTGAGCCAGAAGCCGGGCACCAGCAGCACCGCCGCGTCGGCGGCCACCAGCACCACCACCGCGACAGAAAGCGCCACGGCGGGCCGCACACCCCATCCGGCAAAACGGCCCCCCAACACCAGGGCGCTCATGCACAGGGCGCGGAACAACGCCACGCCCCCGGCCATGACGCCGTATACAAGCAGCGCCGCCGCCATGGCCATCAGCCGGCGTCGGTAACCCACTTTTGCGCTGCGCAGCCCCCAGGCCACCGCCCCCATCAGCAGCGCCAGGTGCGCGCCACTCACCACCAGCAGGTGCAACGCGCCGCTCGACCGCAGGTCTTCAGCGAGGGCTTCCGTACCGGGCATCCTGCGCCCCAGCACCAGACCCGCCAGCAGAGCGGCGGTGTCCGGCCCATAGGCGCTCAGCAGGCGTTGTTCGATGTTTTTCTGCCAGCGCCACAAACGGGCCGTGGCGGGGGGTTGGGCCACAAGGGCCTTGGCGTTTGTCACCTTGAGCCAGCCCATCTCGCCCCGCACCGCGCCGTGAAAACGGGGGCTGAAAAATGACAACCCCTGGGGCGGGCCGGGCGGGGCATAACGGCCCTTCAGCCGCCACGTCGAACCAATGGAAAAACGGAGGATCTGTTTTTCATTTCCCGTGAGCACCACCGTGCCGCCGACAAGGCCGGGGATGGAACCGGCCCCCTGCACCAGCAGACGGGCGCGGGGCTGGCCCATGGTGCTCAACCATGTGTCGCGTATGACGCCGGTGAGTGCCACCTGCCCTGCGCCCGAAGACCGGAGCAGGGTGTTCAGGCGGTTTTGCACCCGCCCGCCATCCGACAGACCCACCATCACCCCCAGGCCAAACAGACCGGCCACCAGCGCCAGCACCCGGCGCTGAGGCGTCGCGGTCACGGCGCCGATGGACAGGAGCGCCCCCAGACCGGACATCCAGGGCCACGCCAGCGCCACGCCCAGACCCACAAAAGCCCCGGCCACAAGGCCGGTGGCCCCCCAGGTCAGGGGGGGGAGTGAAAAGGACGGCACCGTCCGCACCTTTCTATAATGCCGCCGGTGGTCGGTCAGGTCATTGGCGGGCGTTATCAGGTGAGCGAATCCCTGCGCGAGGGCGCGGGGTTGTTCGACGTGTATCTGGCCACCGAGGTGGGCACCGGCTTTGCCGTGGTGCTCAAAAAACTGCGCGAAGACTTCACCTCGCCCGGCATTTTGCCCGCTTTGGCCGAGGCCCTGCGCGCCCAGGCCCAGCTCTCGCACGGCGGCATGGTCAACGTGCTGCGCCACGGCGTGGTGGAGGGGCAACTGTTTGTGGTGGAGGATTACTTCAGCCGCTCCACCCTCATGGACGCCTTCAGCCTGACCCAACCCGCGCTGGAGCAACGCCTGGCCATGTTTCAGCAGGTGATGGCCACCACGGCCTATGTGCATTCACAGGGCCTGTGCCACGGTGCGCTCACGCCGCTGAACATTCTCATCCGCCGCGACCTCACCATCAAAACCGGCGACTGGCTCACCCAGTCTCTGCTGCTGGAGCATCTGGCTGGTTATGACATGCTGCCGGACGCCTGCGTGCCGTTTCTCTCGCCCGAAACCCTGCTGGGCAAACACAGCGGCTCGGCGGCGGACATCTACTCTTTGGGCTGCCTGCTCTATGCCTGTCTCAGTGGCTGGAAAATCCCTTTTGCCAAAACCGACCTGGGGGCGCTCACCACGCTGGGGAGCGAAAACTATGTGCCCCTCGAAAAACACGGCGTGAAAAACACCCGGTGGGACACGGTGATCCAGAAGTGCCTGGCCACCGACCCCGACCAGCGGTTCACCACGGTGCAGCAGCTCAGCCACGCTTATCAGACCGCCCTGGGGGGCCTGCCGGTGAGGCTGCCCCAGCCCGCGCCCGGCGGCGCGCCGCCCAGGCCCAGGCCGGTGCGCCGGGCGTGGTCGTGGTGGCGCATCACCAACACACTGGCGGCCTCGGTGCTGGCTTTCGCCATATTGGTGGCCATGAGTTTTGTGGGGTTCATGGCTTTTCAGCGGGGGCCGAAGGGCAGCAGTTATTACTCGTTTGTGGCCCACTGGCTGAGTCCCTCTCAGCCGGTGGACGTGCCCGATCTGGTGGGGGCGCGGCTTGAAGAAGCCCAGGCCGCCCTGGGTCGTCAGGGCCTGCGCCTGCGCATCAGCGGGCGGCAGTTCCGCGAAGGTGTGCCCGAAGGCGTGGTGCTGAGCCAGGACCCGCCCGCCGGGAAAAAAGTGAAGAAACCCCGCACCATCACCGTGCTGCTGAGCGGCGCAGAACAGCGGGTGGAAGTGCCCGACCTGACGGGCCACACCTGGGAAGAAGCCTGGGCCGAACTGAAAAAACTTGGTCTGGACGTGATGGACAAACCCAGCTACGAAGCCTCGGCCACGGTGGCGCTGGGTCTGGTGCTGCGTCAGGACCCGCCCGCCGGAGACCGGGTGCGCCCCGGCACACGGGTGAGCGTGGTGCTGAGCGCCGGTGAAGAAAACGAAGCCCGCAAAAGCCCCGACCTGCGGGGTCAGTCGCTGGAAGACGCCCGCCAGAAACTGAACGAAGAGGGCTTGCCGCTGTTTGCCAACATACAGCGCCCCGCCCGCGAAGCCGAAGGGGTGGTGGTGGCCCAGGAGCCCGCCGCCGAAAAACCCCTGGGCAGCGGCGAGGCCAACCCCTTTGTGCTGGTGCTGAGCCGTGGCCCCGGCAGCGGCGGCAGCAAGCTGGTGAAGGTGAGCATTCAGGGTTACCGCGAAGAAACCACGCGCATCAGGGTGCTTTACAAAGACGAAACCGGCGAGCACGTGGCGCTGGAAGGCGACTACGCCAAAAACGAGTTTGACGAAACCGAGTTTGAAGCCGAGGGCGAAACCGAACTCACGCTGGAAGCCGACGGCGTGGTGATTTACCGCGAGGGGTTTTGAGTTTTTGTTAGAACAGGTTTTCGGTCTGTTTCAAACAAACAGAGAGAAAAACTTTTGTCTTTTCTAATCGGAGGTTTGGCATGAATCGTTTTGCAACAGCGATGTGGGATTTTTCCTGGGCCACCCGGCGATCTGGGAGCGAATCGGAATATGCCGATTGGGACAAAATACTTGATGAACTGGCTGATCGGGGGTATGACAATGTACGTATTGACGCCTTTCCCCATCTCGTGGCCGTTGGTCCCGACGAGCATCCGTCCGGCGAATTTGTGGTTTTGCCGCAACGGGAAAGATTCATGTGGGGCAACCATCAACCGGTGAAGATTGCACCTCGCCGAGAATTGATTGAATTCATGCAAAAATGCAAACAGCGCGATATTTCAGTTGGCCTCTCGTCGTGGTTTATTCCAGACAGTGCCGGCAGGCACCGGCAGGTTTGCACGCCGCTTGATTTTGTGCGCGTGTGGGATGAAACGCTAAGCCTGATTGACAATGAGGGCCTGATTGGGTTAATCAAATGGGTTGATCTGTGCAACGAGTTTCCGCTCGACCTTTGGGCGCCAGGGGCTGCAGGGCGCATATTCGGCCAAACCCTGCCAATGCCCATGGGCGTGGCTTTTCGGGGAATTCCGTGGCCGGAGCGATGGAAACGGCAAACCCAGGCGTACCTGACCGGCGCAATACGCCCGCTGAAAATGAAGTGGCCCACACTCCGGTTTTGTTATTCGTTCCCCGATCTGGCCGGTTCTTCGTTGCGCACATTGGATGTTTCAGAATTTGACGTTGCAGAAATTCATTGTTGGCTTACGGACAGCCCTGCATGGAATGTTTCCAGCCTGCAAATTGCTTCTTTGCTCGAACTCCCTTGCGGCACAAAAATGCATGCCAGACGGATGGCGGCATTGCCCGCCAGCAAGCTGGCCTACTGGCTGGACACGCACCTGTTGCCCAAAATGATAACTTGGTCGGAATGGGCCTCGCGCAATTCGCTTTCGTTAATCACAACGGAGGGTTGGGGGCCGACCAATTATTCTGATATTCCTGGTTTGGTCAATGAATGGGCCTGGGTGCGAAAAGTTTCGGAATTTGCCGTTCCAAAGGCGATTGAGATGGGCTGGACAGGAATTTGCACAAGCAATTTTTGTCAACCACACCACCGGGGAATGTGGGCAGATCCTTCCTGGCATCTTGAATTGACGGGTGAAATACGAAAAACAGGGGGAAATTGACCGCTCTGGCCTCTCAGTGTCACGGAGTGCCAATGGTGACTGTGGCAAGTTGGATGGCGGCTATAAATGACGGCGGATTTCTTCGCCGGGATGACACCGGCGTGGACCGCCCTACTCCACCTTTTTGCCCTGAAAAATGCCGCTGGTGAGGGTCTGTGTGATGACCTCTTCGATGTCCTGGTGCAGCAGCTCCCGCAGCACCTGGCTGTGCAGGTCCTGCTTGGTGGCGCCGTAGGCCTGGGGGGGCAGCGACATCATGTCTTTCAACACTTCCAGGGCGCGGTCTTTGGCAGCGGTGGCGGGGGCCAGTTCGTCCAGAATCCCTGCGGTCACGGCCCCGGCGGGGTCAAAGACTTTGCCCATCAGAATGACATCGGTGTGGGATTGGGGCGGCAGCGTGGCGCGCTCCAGCGGCAGCAGAAAAGCGGGCATGTTGATGCCCACGCGCACTTCGTTCAGCCCCACGTTGTAACTGCCCTCGGCACCGATTTTTTTGTCGCAGCACAGCAGCAACACCGCGCCGCCCGCCATGGCGTGGCCCTCTACACAGGCCACCACCGGCAGGGGTGAGAGGTAAAGCTGTTTCATGCACACATCGGCGAAGCCCTTGATCACCTGTCGCCGCTGGGCGTCGGTGTAGGCCATGAGGTGCTTGAGGTCCAGACCGGCGCTGAAAAACCGGGGGCGGCCCTCGATGAGAATGCCCCGGGCCTCCTGCTCGGCCCGCAGAATGGCGGCGGAAAGCTCCTGGAAATATTCCAGGTTCATGGTGTTGGCCTTGCCGTCGTCCATCACGAGATGGGCCACGCGGCCTTCGAGGCGATAGTGGATTTTTTCTGGCATGGGGGCATGGTAATCGTGTCTGCCCGCTTTACAAACAGGCCAACCGGTGACAGCATTGATGGCCCATGAAGCTGATTTTCACCACAGGCGCGGCCCTGGCCCTGATGGGCGGCACGGCCCTGGCGGCGGGTGCGCCCGCCACGCTGGCCCAGGCCCCCGGCTCGGTGCTGGTGGCCTACAAACCCAAGGTCAAGCCCGCCCCAAAGCCTGCGGTCAAACCCCAGCATCTGGAAACCGCCAACCCCCTGCCCGCCGCCGCGCCCCCCGGCTGGGCACAGGAAAACGTCAAAAAAGCCTTCGATTACGGCGTGTTCAACGGCCAGTACAAACAGGGTTTTGACGGCGACTCGGCCATGACGCGTTACCACGCCGCCGTCATGACCACCAAACTTTATGACCGCCTCAAAGAGGGCCAGGGGTTTGAGGTCATCGCCCGGCAGACGGATTTTGCCTCGTTTGACCGGCAGGTGGCCCTGGAGTTGCAAAACAACGTGGACGACCTGCGGGCGCTTTCTGCCGAAGTGCAGGAAATGCGCGCCCAGGTGGCCAAGCTGAAGGCCGAGAAACTGCCCCCCATGCCCGCCATGAAGCCACCCCCCGTGGTGCTGCCCCCATGGCGCGGGCGGGCCGGGGGGACCCCATGGGCAAGCGGGGTTTTGCGCCGGTTTTTTTAATGCCCCCCCACCGCGACCTGGCCCCCGGCGTGGGCTGGGCGCTGGATTATTCCCTCTCGCCCCGCAACAAACGGGGGCTGATGCTGGGCGTCGGTCAGGTGCATGAGCTGGGCATTCCTTCTACCGGCGACATGCTGGACATCAACCGCGCCAGCCTCAGTTATATGTTCAAAAGCCGCAGCCAGCGGGGCCTGAATTATGGCTTGGGGCTGGACTGGCTGGACGTGTCCCTGGCCACGCCGGGCGTGAATTACACCGACACCGTACTGGGTTATCACCTGCGGGCCACCTGGCCCATCGGCAAACACCTGCTGAGCGAGGTGCGTTATCAGCAGGCCGACCTGGACCAGCTGGCCCCCGCCCCCAGCGTCACGCCCGACCCCAGCGGCGTGTCGTTTCGGTTGTGGTGGCTGCTGGGGCGGTAGGGGGCGGGCGTCCCCCCGCCTCTTCATTTAAAGGCAGGCACCTTGCCCATAGCCGCTAACTTTGGGGTTGGATGTCACATGGTCTTGGCGGGAGGACATCTTTTGCCCTCTCCCTCAGGGAGAGGGC
>CAYJOG010000013.1:9354-16338 GCA_964371695.1 uncultured bacterium | reverse complement strand
AAACCTCCTCAGCGCTCTACCAATTCCAAAAACGCTCTAACGCCTGTGGCGAGAGCGCCCGTGCCACTGGCCTCACCCCCTGTGGTATAAAAGCCCGTGGCAAAAAATCCCTTTCTGTTGGCGGCTCTTGTGTGGGCGATTGTTTTTTCTCTGCCGCTTGGGGCCGCGCCGGTGAAGGGCAAACCCAACAAGGCGGTTGCGGCCCCGGCCAAGGCTCCTCCCGCCAATGTTTTTTTCACCACGCTGGCCAGATGGAAAACGCGCGTGGACGCAGGCAAGGGCGACCGCCTGGCTTTTGACCTGATGGGCAAGGCGCTTTCGGCGCGGGGGGCGGAACAAAGCCGCCTGCTGCGCCAGACCCACCTGCACGCGGCGGGCACCGGCGATTTGTGGGGCAGCCTGCTCAGCGCCGTGGTGCTGTCTGACGCCGCCCTGCTGCAAAAAGACATGGGCCGCTGGCTGAAGGCCGCCGCACAGGAACCGGCCCTGGGCCCCGCCCTGGCGCTGGCGCGACACAGTCTGGCGCTGGGGGTGATGGAGAAGGATCCGGCCCGCGCCGAAGCGCTGCTGAACCAGTCCCTGGGGGCGCTCAAAAACACGCCTTTTCAGTCTGAGGTGGCTATGGTGCGGGGTGATCTGGTGATGGCGGCCTACATGGCGGGCCGCATGGCCCAGGGCGACAGCCGCCTCAAAGAGGTCCGCGCCGTTTACGCCAAACTGCACAAACCCCTGCCCGGCAAATTGCCCGAGGCCGCCGGGCGTGTCGCCCTGGGCCAGGGCCGCCACGCCGCCGCCATTTCGCTGATTGAAGAAAGTCTGCGGTTGTTCACCCAGGCCGCCGACAAACCCGCCGTGGTGCGTCTGGCTGGGCTTTTGGGCGGCGCGCACATGCGGGCGGGGCAAGCCGACAAAGCCCTTGAGACACTCAACCGGGCGGTGTCGCTGGCCCATCAACTCGCGCCCGGCGGCTCCATGGTCGAGGCCGACGCCCTGGTGCGCCGCGCCACAGTGTGGGAGGTCAAAAAACAACCCCTCAAAGCCAGGGCCGATTATCTCGCCGCCCTGAAACTGTTTGAAAAATTCCACTTTGCCGAGGGAGAAAAAAGGGCGCTGTGGAGCGCCGCGCAAACGTCGCTGGAGGTGGGGCAGCACGCGGAGGCTGCGCGGCTGTTCGGGCGGCTGGTGTCGCGGTTCAAAGATGTCGCCGGGTTATATCGCGTGCGGCTGGGGCTGGCCCAGAGTCTGGCCACGGCGGGTCAGTGCAAGGCGGCCAAACCCCACCTGGAAAAAGCCCAGGCGCTGCTGAAAAACGAAAAACAGGGCGACATGCCCAGCCAGTTGCTGATGCGCGTGGTGAAGGGTCGCTGCCTGAAGCAGGACGGCAAAAAACAGGAGGCCGCCGACGAACTGGGTCAGGCCCGTGAACTGGCGGGTTTGTTCAAACTCGCCGCCATCGAAAAAGAAGTGGCCGCCCTGATGAAGGGTCTGCCCCCGCCGGTGAAAAAAATTATCCAGAACGCCGTGGCGGCGCCCCTCA
Organism: uncultured bacterium; assembly: GCA_964371695.1. Taxonomy (GTDB): domain Bacteria; phylum CAYJOG01; class CAYJOG01; order CAYJOG01; family CAYJOG01; genus CAYJOG01. The sequence continues at coordinate 14,801 of CAYJOG010000013.1, read as the reverse complement.
GCGCCTCGGCGGCGCTCAGCGCCTCGGCGGCGCTCAGCGGCTCCGGGCCTGTGTCCGGCTCTGCCGGAGCGCCCTGAAAGGCCAAGATTTTTTTGGCGCCCCCACCAGGAATCGAACTTGGATCTTCAGCTTAGGAGGCTGCTGCACTATCCATTGTGCTATGAGGGCAATCCGGCAGCCAACGCCGGAGCTTCATGTTATACCAATACGATTTCGCACCGATGGCAGTTGGAGAAAATGGGCTTCAGTTCGCGCCCAGCAGACCCAGCGCCACGGCCACCGGGTCTGCGCCCGTGGACACGGGGTGGGTGGGGGATACGCCCACGCCGTGGATGTTGTTGCCCAGGGGCGTGAGATATCCGGCGGCGGTGAGTTTCAGGCCGTCGCCGCCGCTGAATGTGTAGATGTATTGCACGATGCCCTTGCCAAAGGTGATCTGCCCCACCACGTTGCCCCGGTTGTTCTCCTTGATGGCGGCGGCGAAAATTTCGCTGGCGCTGGCGCTGTTGGGGTCGGTGAGCACGGCCAGGGGCAGGGTGATGTCCGAGGCCTGATTGCTGGCGGTGCTGATGGTGCTGGCCGCGCCAAAGGGCGCGAGAGTGACGATGTTACCGCCTGAGAGAAAATAATCCGCCAGCGTCACCGCTTCATCCACCAGTCCGCCGGGGTTGCCCCGCAGGTCCAGAATCAGGCCCGTCAGGCCCGCCTCGGCATCTATGGCCGCCTTCACCTGTCCCGCGCTGCCGGTGTCAAAAGCCGAGAGCGTCACCTGCAACACCGTGGCCGCCGGGCGCGAAACACTCACCGGGTTGAACAGCAGCGTGGCGCGGCTGAGCACAAAGTTCAGACGCTGGCTGCTCCGGCCCAGGGTGAGCAGTACGCTGCTGTTTTGTGGTCCCCGCAACAGGCCCGACGCCTCGGTGGGGGTGACGCGGCTGGTGTCCATGCCGCCCACGCCCAGCAGCACGTCGCCCGCCAGCACACCGGCGGTGGCCGCCGGGCCGCCCGCCACCAGGGCCTTGATGCGCGTGCCGCCCGTGGGGTTGTTCTCAAGCTGCACCCCCACGCCGCTCACCTGCCCCGACAGGCCCTGGGTGAGCGCCGTCATGTCCGGCGCGGTGAGGTAAGACGAATAGATGTCCGAGAGCGCTCCCATCATCTGGTGAGCGTTGGTGAAACGGTCCAGGTCCGCCGGAATCTGGCTGCGGAAATAAAACGCGCTTTGCACCAGTTGCCGGGCGCTGTTGAGCGACGCCCCCCCCGCCGAGGGAATCAGGCCGTCGGTGAAATCCGGGTCGGTGAAGTTGAGCACGCCGTCGTTGTCGTTGTCGGTGTCGGTGGTGTCCGAGCCGTCGGCCACGCCGTCGTTGTCGTCGTCGTTGTCTTCGGGATCGAGAAAACCGTCGTTGTCGTCGTCGCTGTCGGTGGGGTCGGCTGCGCCGTCGTTGTCCTGATCGGCCATCACCAGTTCACCCTGGGCGGCGTTGAGCACGCCGTCGCCGTTCAGGTCCATGAACCGGATGCCCGCCGCGCTGCGGGTGTTGACGGCGCCGGAATAAAGCCGCTCGAACAGAAACAGGTTGTCGCTCACGCCGTCTGCGGCGGTGTCCACAAACGACACGGCGCGGATGAGCAGGTCCTGACTGTCGCCGTCCTGGTTGAAGTCCACGCCGTTTTCGGCGGCGGCCCACAGGCGCAGACGCTGGCCCGCCACGCCGGGCAGGCGCACCACGGCGCTGTTCACCTGCTGGCCCAGACGCACACTCACCAGCAGGGTTTCACCGGGCAGGTTCACGGTGGCGCTCTGGCCGGTGAAGGTGACGCCCGCCAGCGATGTGCTGAAGGCCGCGCCGGTGTTCACAAGCGGCGCAAGTGTGGCCCTCAGACCAGCGGGTGTGCCAAACAGCGTGCTGGCCTGCCGCGCCCCCACGGGGGTGTCGGTCATCACCTCCACCAGTGTGCTGAGCCCGGTGGGGGGCGCCGGTGGGGGCGTCACCACGCCACCCTGACTGCCGCCGCCGCCAGCGCAACCACTCAGCAGGGCCAAACCCGTCGCCGCCAGCAGCGGCAGAAAAACCCGCCGGGCGCGCAAAAGGTTGACCCGCTTGAACACCAACCCATGCTGAGGCACATGGGTGGTTTGGGCAACGATGAGGTGAGAAAGACAGGCTTGAGGCCGGAGGGCTGTTGTTTTTTATTTTGGTAGAGCAGGCATCTTGCCTGTTTGAAAAGAAAAAGGTTTTTTGCTTTTTTGATAAGGCGGGGGGGGGGGCCCCCCCCACACCCCCCCCCCGTTTTTTTCCCGGGGGGGGGGGGCCCCCCCCCCCCGCCTTTTTGTAAGAAGGCAGGCAAGATGCCTGCCCCACCAAAGAAATCACGGACGAAACCGGCGAACCCAACAAAAAACCGGGTCGGTGTAACACCTGCCCACCACCTTGGTTAAATCTTCCCGACAAAAAGCAACGCCCCGCAACATCCAACGCCAGAGGCCATGGATGGCCGTTCCCGCCGCAGGGCGAAGCCCGCAGCGGCGTAGCGGGTAAGCCTTCAAGGATGAAGGCGACCCGCAAAACATAAAACCGGGTCGGTGCAACTTTTACCCAGTTGTTGGTGAAACCTGCCAATAGTTGATGAGCAACCCGAAATATAAAAAAGGTGGGGCCCCAGCGGATGCCGTTGCCCCCACAAGAAGGTTGTCTATGTCATTCCGATTTATCGCGGCCTACGGAAAAAACTGAAGCGGAATTTCACGGAAAATTTTTTCTCAACCGGGTTGAAAAAAAGTTCACGCCTTTACAACGGCAGCCGTGACATGATTTCTGAGCACACCGCCTGGGCCACCTGCGGGGGTGTCGCGGTGAGGCCCATTTGTGTGAGGCTGGTGACCGGTGTGTCTGCAAGGCCGCAGGGCACGATGGCGGCAAAGGTGGTCATCGTGTTGCTGACGTTCACCGACACGCCGTGTTGTGACACGCCGTCTTTCACGCTCACCCCCATGGCGGCGGTTTTGCCCTTGGGCGAAAAAATGCCCCGGTGGCCAGGGCGGACAAACACCTCTGCCCCCAGGCCGGTGAGTGCGCCCAGCAGGGCCGATTCCAGCGCCGCCATGTAGGCGCTCGCAGAAAGCCCCAGCGTGACCAGCGACACCACCGGATAAATCACCACCTGCCCCGGCTCATGTGCCGTCACCAGACCGCCCCGGTTGACGGTGAAAAGTGCAATGCCCCGGCGCGCCAGTTCCTCGGGGCCAAGCAGCACTTCGCCCGGCGCGCTGCGCCTGCCCCGCGTGAGGGTGGGCGGGTGCTCCAGCGAGAGCAAAAAACCTTCGCCGGGCGCGGCGCTCACCAGGGCGCGGGCGTGTTCCTGCAGGGCAAGACCCTGGGCATAATCCACACACCCCGCCTCCATCACGTGCCACATGGCGTGAGCTTAATCCACGATGTGGTTATGTTCCCGGCAGCGCTTTTTTGTCCAGCGCCATGGCGGCGGCAAAACTGGGGCGCGCCAGTGTGGTGTTCAAAAAAGCGGCCAGCTTGGGATATTGCCCGGCATCCACCGGCTCGCGGGCATACACCAGCCCCACATAATGCACCGCCACGCTGATGTCGGCGATGCCAAAACGCTCACCCGCAAAAAAGTCGCCGCTCAACTGTTCTTCCAGATACGCATTCACCACGGGGACATCCTTGGCCAGCACGGCGCGGACTTTTTCTTCGTCGGGGGGGCGGTTGAAAATGGGCTGGGCCAGAAATCGCTCAAAAAACACCGTGCCCGCCGCCATGGCCAGGCGGGTGTCGGCGTATTCCTCCAGCCACAGGGCATGGGCGTAGTCCTGCGGGTTTTCGGGAAAAAGCGCTGGCGTGGGATGGGTTTTTTCGAGGTAGGCAGAGATCACCGACGAATCGGGCACAAAAAAATCGCCGTCCTGCAACAAGGGAACCTTGCCCAGGGGGCTGTGCCGGTTAAAGAGTTCACCGCCGCTGCCGGGAATCACCGGGATATTTTCAAAGGGCAGGTTTTTTTCGTGCAGAACCACGAGGACTTTTCGCACAAAGGGTGAAGCGCTGACGCCGTGAACAGTGAACATGTGAAGCTCCTTGAGGGTGAGGGATGGCGAGAGTCTATAACTTGTCTAAAAAATCCCTCCTTGTATTTATTCGACCGCCGTGGCCGAGAGTAAATCCCGGCCACGAGCGCGAAAACCTGCGCTTTTGCAAAGCTTCGGTTTTCGGAACAGTCCATCCCTGGCCTGAAGAAGTCATCTCATACCTATTTATTGAGATGACTTCTAAAATCCGCCGGGTGGCTTCAGGCAAATCCCACAGGCCCCCCGTGCAAAAAGCGCCGTCCACGCGGCCCCGGCCCCTGCCGCATCTGGCCCTGGGCGTGCTGGGGGCCTTTGGCCTCAGCCGCCTCATCCTTCACCTGAGCCAGCAGGGCCAGCCCTTGGCGGCGTTGTGGGTGGTGATGCCCGGCCAGTGGTTTGCAGGATTTTTGGGGCTTTGGGTGCTGCGGGGTTTGTTGTTGCGCCGCAGGCCGTGGTTTTCGGCGGGGCTTTTGCTGGGGGCGCTGTTTTTTTTGTGCGGCCTGAACGCACCCTGGCGTCGGTGGTTGCTGCGCCCCGTCGGACCCACGATCACCGTGGGCGCCTGGAACGTGTACATGGGTGCGCTGGGGCCCTATGGCCTGCTGGATGAACTCAAAAAAAATCCGGCGGACGTGTGGGCGTTGCAGGAGGTCACCCCCTGGAAGAAAAACCCCGGCCTCGACCGCGAGGCCGCCCGCCAAATCGTGGGGGGTGCAAAAGCCATCGTGCACGGTGGCGAGACCATCCTCATCAGCCGGTTTCCGATCACCCGTCAGGAAACCCGCCGCCTGGGGTCGCACCGCACCGCCGTGGGGGCCAGATTGCAAACACCCCTGGGGCCGCTGTGGGTAATCGGCTGTCACTTTGAAGCCCCCAGTTGGGGGCAGCGGCGATTGCTCAAGCGCACCTTTCTGGACATGTCGCTGGTGGTGTCCAAGATTCAGTCCAGCGAGCGTCAGGCCCGCATGATCGACGGCTGGGTGCGCACGCTGGACGCCCCCGCCGTGGTGCTGGGCGACTTCAATGCCACGCCCCTCATGCCGCTCGGCACACGCCTGCGCCGCACCCACACCGACGCCTTCATGGCGGCGGGCTGGGGGTTTGGTTACACCTTTCACCGGCGTCTGCCGCTGATTCGCATTGACCACATTTATGTGCCCCCGGCCCTGGGTGTGGCCAGCGTGCAGGTGATCCGCAGCATGGCGAGCGACCACATGCTGCTCAAGGCCGTGCTGGCGAAAAAGAAGTAACTTGGGTTCGGGCCAGTCACTTTTTTTACTCAAATACAGTGGTGTTTTTCTTTGCTTGAGGCGGGGGGGGGGGGGGGGCCCCCCCCCACACCCCAATTTTGTTTGGGGGT
>CAYJOG010000013.1:0-9344 GCA_964371695.1 uncultured bacterium | reverse complement strand
TTTCGCGGGGGGGCGGGCCCCCCCCCCCAAAAAAAATAATTTTTCTCTCCCCGGGGGGGGGGGCGCCCCCCCCCCCGCCTTGAGACAAAAAACCAAACTCGAATTTTTTATATAAAGCCCTGATTCCGATTCGACAGCGACGGGCGTAAACTGGCCGCGCCCGGTCATGGCCACGCAACTCACCCTCTATCGCAAATACCGCCCCCAGACCCTCAGCGAAGTGGTGGGTCAGGCCATGCCGGTGCGCACGCTCAAAAACGCCCTGGCCCGTCAGGACATGGCCCACGCCTATCTGTTTCACGGCCCCCGGGGCACGGGCAAAACCAGTCTGGCGCGCATCATCGCCCGCAGTCTCAACTGCGAAAAGGGCCTGGGCGCGGACCCCTGCGGCCAGTGCCAGAACTGTGTGGACGTCCTGGCGGGCCGCAACCCCGAAGTGGTGGAGATGGACGCCGCCAGCCACAGCAAGGTAGAGGAAGTGCGCCGCCTCACCGAGCAGTTGTGGATTCCCCGCACACGCAACCGCTACAAGGTCTACATCCTCGACGAAGTCCACATGCTCAGCACCAGCGCCTTCAACGCGCTGCTGAAAGCCGTGGAGGAACCGCCGGAGGGGCTGCTGTTCATTCTGGCCACCACCGAGCCCCACAAGGTGCCCGCCACCATCCGCAGCCGCTGCCAGGAGTTCGCCTTTCAGCGCCTGTCGCTGGCGGACATGCAGCCCGCCCTGCTGGCCATTTGCGGCAAAGAGGGTTACGCCGCCGAAGAGGGCGTGCTGGCCGAGCTTTGCGCCGCCAGCGACGGCTGCATGAGAGACGCGCTCTCACTGTTGCAGCAACTCGCCAGCGTGACGGAAGGGCAGCTTTCGACAGAGGCGCTGAGGCGCATCTCCGGCAGGCTGGGAGAGGCGGAACTCAAAGACTGGCTGGACCTGTTCAAAAAGGCGGAAGGCCCGGCGCTGCGCGACCGGCTGATGGACTATTACGGCCGGGGGCTGAGCCTGTCCATGCTGGTGCGCGAAATGCGGCGTTATCTTTCGGAACTGATTCTGTCGGGGGCCGACGCGGCGAAGTGGGCGGGGCTGATGCGCTGGCTGGACAGGCTGGATCACCGGCTGGGTTTTGACAAGGAACCCCTGCTGTCCATGGAAACCGCCCTGGCCCGCTGGGTGGCCGAGGCCGCCGCGCCGCCGGTGGTGGCCGCAGGGGGCGCGCCCGCGCCCTCTGCCGAAACCCCCGCGCCTGCATCCGGCTTTGTCCGCCGCAAACCGGCTGGCCTGGGTGGCGGCGCACCTGCACCCGCGCCCGCATCCGCGCCCATTCTCAATCCCGCTGCGCTGGCCGCACCGCCACCCGTGGCGCAGCCCGCAGTCGCGGCGGCCCCGTCCGCACCCGGCAGCGGCTGGCAGGGATTTCTCAACCATCTGATGAAAACAGACGTGTCGCTGCTGGCCATGCTGAGTCAGGCCGAGGGTGTGATTTCGGGTGAAGAGGCGGTGGTGAGCTTCGCCAGCAAATGGCGCGTGGACACCCTCATGCGCCATGGCAAAGAAAAGATTCTGGAAAAACACCTGTCCGATTTTCTGGGCCATGGCGTGACGCTGGTGTTGAAGGTGGGCGGGGAGACGGCAGCCCCGGTTGCCCCGGTCGCGCCGCCACCGGCACAAACCGCGCCGCCCGCTGAGAGCACCCGCAAACCGGCGCGCAAATCCGCGCCTGCCCCCGCTGGTCTGCCGCTGGATGAAGGCGTGTTGGGGCGCATTCTCAAACTCGCCCCCGGTGCAGAGGTGGAAGAACCACCGAAGTGAAGACGCCGGAAGTTGGAAAAAGAGAAGCCCCCGGCTTCTCCTGGCGTCATTCCCACGAAAGCGGGAATCCAGTAAAACAAAAAGCGCCACCCATTCCCCTCTCCCTGAGGGAGAGGGGAATAAGGTGATTTTCTTTTTTGTTTCAGGCAGGCAGGATGCCTGCCCCACCAATTTGTCTTCTCACTTCTTGCGCCCTGTGCCATGATGTTTTCATGAACCTCAACGAGATCATGCAGCAGGCGCAAAAACTGCAACAGGGGCTGGTGCAGGCCCAGCAGGAACTGGCCCAGACCGTGGTGGAACACGCCGTGGCCGGGGGCAAGGTGACGGTGGCCATGAACGGTCATCAGGAGTTGCTGAAGGTGGAGATTCACCCGGACGTGATCACGCCGGACGACCCCGAAATGTTGCAGGACCTCATCTTTACCGCCTTCAGCGGCTGCCTGAAAAAAAGCCGCGAAGCCGCCGAGGTCAAAATGAAATCCGCCACCGGCGGCATGGGCATGCCCAACCTGGATCAGCTCATGCGGGGGTGAACCGCGTGAAAAATATCCACTGCGGTCGAATAAATCCATGGAGGGATTTATGAGACAAGTGTTGCAGTCCATGGATGGACTGCCCCGAAAACCGGAGCTTTAAAAGCGCAGGTTTTCGCGCTCGTGGTCGGAATTTACTTCCGGCCACTGCGGTCGAATAAATCCATGGAGGGATTTATGAGACAAGTTAAAAAGCATAAAATCTCTCCATGGTCACCATCACGCGACAGATTACTTTCGATTCCGGCCACCGGCTGATGCATCACAACAGCCAGTGCTCCAACCTGCACGGCCACACCTATCGGGCCGCCCTCACGGTGAGTGGCGCGGTCAAGGGCAGCACCAGCGAAAGCGACGAAGGCATGGTGCTGGATTTCGCCGAGGTCAAGGCGGCGCTCGCGCAGGTCATCACGCCGCTGGACCACGCTTTTGTGGCCGACGAACGGGACGTGGAAATCATTGATCTGGTGAAACGCAACGGCTGGAAACTGGTGATCATGCCCACCGCCCCCACGGCAGAAAATCTGGCCATGCACATTTTCAACGAAGCCCAGAAGCACTTGGCCAACTGGCGCGTGGAGCGCCTGACGCTGTGGGAAACCCCCAACAACTACGCCGAGGTCATCCGCGAGGAAAACAGTGGCCAGTAAAAGATTCCAATTCGCGCTTTTTTAAATTGGAATCGGTTTTAGTGGGGCGGGGGGGGGGCGCCCCCCCCACAAAAAAAAAAAAAATTTTTTTTTTTTTTTTTTTGGGGCGGGGGGGGGCCCCCCCCCCCCCACTACCAAAAGAAAATGGTTTTGGCTCATGTCTGACTGGATTCCCGCTTTCGCGGGAATGACGGCAAAAGAGCAGTTGAGACGCTTATCGAACCCCCCGCAGGCGCAGACTGTTGCTCACCACACTCACGCTGGAAAGCGCCATGGCCCCGGCGGCGATCATCGGGTTGAGTTGGCCCATGGCCGCCAGCGGCAGCGCCGCCAGGTTATAAAAAAACGCCCAGAAGAGATTTTGACAAATCACCGCCCAGGTGCGCCGCGCCAGACCCAGCGCCCAGGCGGCCTTCAGCGGGTCGCCCTTCACCAGCACCACACCGGCGGTGTCTATGGCGATGTCCGTGCCCGTGCCCATGGCGATGCCCACGTCGGCCTGGGCCAGGGCCGGGGCGTCATTGATGCCGTCGCCCACAAACGCCACCAGCTTGCCCTGTTTTTGCAGTTCCGCCACGCGGCCCGCCTTATCGGCGGGCAGCACCTGGGCAAACACAAGGCTTATGCCCGCCTGCGTGGCGATGGCCTGGGCCGTGCGTGGGTTGTCTCCCGTCACCATGGCCGCCTCAATGCCCATGCTGGTGAGGGTTTTCACCGCGCCGGTGGCCGTGGGTTTGAGCGCGTCGGCAATGCCCAGCGCCCCCAGCAACTTTGGACCCTTGGCGCGGGCCAGCACCACCACGGTGTTGGCTTCGTCCTCCAGCCTGCGCAGGTCCGCCTCCAGTGGCGCGAGCACCACGCCCTGTTCCGACATCCACAGCGGGCTGCCCAGCAGCAGTGCTTCTCCCGACACCACCCCCCGCACGCCCCGGCCCGTCACGGCTTCAAAGTCCACCACCGCTGGCAGCGCCAACCCCTCTGCCCTGGCTTTGGCGGCCACCGCCCGCGCCAGGGGGTGTTCCGAGCCGCTTTCCAGCGCCGCCGCCAGGGCCAGCACCGTTTGCGGGGTTTCGCCCGGCGCGGCCAGCACATGGTTGAGCGTGGGCGCGCCCTGTGTGAGGGTGCCGGTTTTGTCCATCAGCACCATGCCGACATGGGCGGCCTTTTGCAGCGCTTCGCCGCTTTTGAACAACACACCCATCTGGGCCGCCCTGCCCGTGCCCGCCAGAATGGCCGTGGGCGTGGCCAGCCCCAGGGCGCAGGGGCAGGCAATCACCAGCACGGCGATGGCGTTGATGAGGCCCGCCGTGGCATCGTGACCAATCCCCCACCAGCCCAACAGCGTGAGACCCGCCAACACGAGCACAATGGGCACAAACACACCGGCCACTTTGTCGGCCAGTTGCTGCACCGGGGCTTTTTTGGCCTGGGCGTCCTGCACCAGACGCGCCATCTGCGCCAGCACGGTGTCCGGCCCCGTGGCGATGGTTTCCACCACCAGCATGCCCTGCTGGTTGAGCGAACCGGCGGTGATCGCGTCGCCCGCAGACTTGGCCACCGGCAGGCTTTCGCCGGTGAGCATGGATTCGTCCACGTGACTGGTTCCCTCAATCACGCGGCCATCCACGGGCATTTTTTCGCCGGGCAGCACCCGCACCCGCTGGCCGGGGGTGATGTCTTCCACCGGCACTTCGCGCTCGCCACCTGGCGTGATAAGGCGCGCTGTTTTCGCCCCCAGTTGCAGCAGTTTTTTCACCGCCTCACCGGCCTGGCCCCGGGCGCGGGCCTCCAGCCAGCGGCCCAGCAATATGAACGCCGTAATCAGCGCACCGCTCTCGAAATAATAATGACCCCCGCCCCGGGCCAGGGTCCACAGGCTGAAAAAAAGCGCGCTCAGTGTGCCGATGCTCACCAGTGTGTCCATGTTGGCGGCGCGGTGCCGGAGCTGGCGCACAAAACCGGCGTGAAACCCCCAGCCCAGCCCCAGCACCACCACGCTGCCCAGCACCGCCTGCACCAGCACCCCCGCCGTGGGTCCGGCGGCGTGGCCGTGGGCCGTGGGCGGCGGCATGGACATGCCCAGCACCGCCACCGGGGCGCTCAGGGCCAGGGCCGACAGCGCCAGCCATCCGGCCCGGCGTTGTTCCTTTTGCTGGGCTTCGGCCATCAGCGCGGTGTTTTCGGCAGAGATGACGTCATAACCCGCTTTCACCACCACGGTGTGCAGGTCCTTTTCTGTGAGCGCCGTGGCGTCAAACCGCACCGTGGCGGTGCGCGTGGCGAAGTTCACCACCGCCTCGGTCACGCCCGGTGTTTCGCGCAGGGCCTTTTCGGTGCGGGACGCGCAGTTGGCGCAGCGCAGGCCACCCACGCCAAACCGCAGGTTTTTTTCAGCCGTGTTTTGCGCCGGGGCGGCGGCGGTGCTCATGGTGTGACTTCCAGCGTGCCGTAATGGATCATTTCCATGTGGCACATCATGGCGAATTTCCCAACCTTGTGCGGCGTGAACGTGACATCGGTTTTTCCCTTTTTCACCGCCTGAATCACATTCAAATCCGGAATGGCGAAACCCGACAGGCAGCCAAAGGGCGTGAAGTCGCTCTGGATGGTGAGTGTGACGGGCACGCCTTTTTGCACCATGAATTCTTTGGGCACCAGCGTGCCGCCCCACAGCAGGCGGGCCTTGCGGCGCTGCGTGGCGGTGGGCGGGTATTTAGATTTCTTTTTCACCGCTGTGGCCTGGGCCGGGGTGCGGGCGGGGTCGGCGAGTCTGGCTGTTGGCTGATCACCCACCAGAAAAGCCGCGCCGGGCGTGGTCATGCCCATGCTGCAGAAAAACGGTGTCTCTCCGTTTTTTTTCGGCGTGAAGGTGATGACCGTCTCCTGCTGGCCCAGTAACCGGCGCAGCCCCAGGGCCGGGGCCTCCAGCACACGGGCGCAACCGGCGGCTTCCTCGGCGTGAATGCGCCATTTCACCGGCACGCCCTTTTGCACGGCGAAGCGGCTGGGGATGTAGCGCAGGCCCTGCACCCGCATGTCCACCACCTGCTGGCCGTTTTGCAGAACGGGCCGGGCGGGGGGCGCGGCCTGGGCCGAAGCCATGAGGGGCGGCGGCGCGAGACCCAGCATCACCAAACCGCCCCGGATGTTGCCCAGTCCCATCACCACCACCAGCATGCCCCCCACCAGACCCACCCCGCGGGAGACACGGGGGCCCCCCGCCCCCATCAACACACCCAGACCGCTCAGGCCCGGCATCGTGCCCAGGGCGAACAGGGCCATGATGGCCCCACCCCGCAGGGGGTCTGCCGCGCCCAGCGCCACCAGTTGCAGCGACTGGGTGAAACCACAGGGCAGAAAAAAGGTCAGCGCCCCCAGACCCGCCGAGGCCATGGGGTGCGCGCCATCCACGCAGTAATCGGTGAGGCGGCCAAGGGCCGCCGTCCAGGGCGCATTGAAGGTCAACTGGCGGGGCCACAGGCCCGCCAGTTGCAGCCCCACACCCGCCATCAACAGCCCCACACCCACGCTCAGGGCCGCCAAAAGCCAGCTCTGGGGCAACAATCGCTGTCCCAAAAGACCCAGCACCGCGCCACCCACGCCATAGGCCGCCACGCGCCCCAGGTGAAACAGACCCAGGGGCAACCCCAGTCCCCGCAGGCCATCGTGGGGCGAAAGCTCGCCGTGGCGGCGGGCCATGGCCATCACCAGCGCCCCTGCCGAGGCCATGCAGGTGCTGAGCGACGCCAGCAACCCCGCACCGGCCGCGGCCCACAGGCCCATGTCCGCGCCAATGCCGCTGGTGGTCTGGTCCAGCCCCAGGTTTTTCAACACCAGCAACACCATCAAAAGACCAAACGCCGCCAGCATCACCTGCTCCATCGAGGGGTGGCTCACGGCGGGCGTGGCCTGCTGCGGTGCGGCTGTTATTTTCGTGGCGGCATAACCTTGGGGTTGCAGCAGGGCGTTGAGGGCCTCCAGCGTGGGGGCGGAGCCCTCTGCCCACATCTTCACCACACCCGTGCGGCGGTGTACCTCTACCCGTCTTACGCCAGGCAGTCCCCGCAGCGTGTGGCGGATGACGGAAACACAATGGCCGCAGGTGATGCCCTGCACCTGAAAAATCACCAACGGGGTCTGCATGGTCGCCTCCGGGGAAAGCCTGCGCTTTTTATAGTAACGGTCGCATGAGATAAAAGGTTCCGGGTGCGGGATTTTGTTGGCGGCATAATGCGGCCATGACCACAGGCCGCCTGACCGTGCGCAAAAGCCCGCTTTTGGATGTGGGTGAAAATCTCTCGCTGGAGTGGGCGCGGGTCAAAGCACTGGATGACGCCGCCGCGCCGCCGCCAAGGCCGGAACTGCTCTTTTACGTCAACGCCCCCTGCGTGGTGCTGGGGCGCACCCGCAAGGTTTCGCTGGACCTCACCGAGGCCGCCCTGGCCACGCCCACCGGCTTTCTGGCCCGCAGGCGCAGCGGCGGCGGCACGGTGTATCAGGACGAAAACAATCTGAATTTCTCCATCACGCTGCCCACCGACTGGCCCGGCCTGCCCCAAAGCCCCAGGGCGGCGGCGGCCTTTGTGCTGTCGTCGCTGGTGCGCACGCTGGGCGAGCATCACGCCCAGATTGAGCGCATCAGCGACGTGACTTTTGCGGGCAAAAAAATCAGCGGCAACGCCCAATACCGGGGCCGCCGGGTGTTGCTGCACCACGGCACGCTGCTGCTATCAGCCGACAAACCCGCCATGGACCGCTGGCTGCGACTGCCCCCGGAGCGCCCCGATATTCCCCACGGCGATTTTGTCGCGGACCTGGCCGGTTTTGGTTTTGACCCCGCACCAGCGCACTGGTGCGAGCGGCTGGCGGCTGCGTTTGGCGAACTGCTTGGTTTGACACCGGTGTGGGAAGATTTTGACAATACCGCCCTGTTGCAGGCCCAGGCAGATGGGGGTGTGTTTGTCGCGCCGGACTGGGTGCGGCGGTTTGTATGATGCCGCCTGAAAACGACATTCACCACTTTCACGACAAGCCTTTACAATGGCATCGTCATGGATGAGCAGGCCAGAAAAGACAGCCTGAAACACACGCTGCTCATGCTGTTGCCCATTGCGGCGCTTTTGGCCTGGACCGGCTGGAAACGCCACAAAACCAATGTCGCGTTCGGGTCGTGGTTTCACGGCGCGTCGGGTTATACCGCTGCGGTGAGCGAACACCAGCGCACCAAACAACCGGTGCTGGTTTACTTTCACACCGAGTGGTGCGGTTATTGCAAAAAGCTCGATGCCGCCATTTTCAGCCAGCCCCAGTTTCTGCAAAACGCCACCGACATCATCAAGGTGTCCATCAATCCCGACACGGGTCAGGCCGAGCGCGGCATCACCGACCAGTGGCAGGTGCAGGGCTACCCCACCCTGTTTGTGGTGGGCAACTGGGGCCGCCCCGCGTTGCCGTTTGAGGACTACACGGACGTGAGCGTGGATGAGTTCATCGCCCGCGTGCGGGGTTTGGCCCAGACGCAGCAAAGTAACCGCAACCCTCCCCATGCGGTGGCGGCATCTGGCCAATCCGGCCCACCTTTATCACAATAACCCCATGGCCAAAACGGGATATTTCACCGATCCGCTCTTTTTGCAGCACGACACCGGGCCGCACCCCGAACGGCCCCAGCGGCTGGAGGCCATTCATCATCACCTGCAAGAGACGGGCCTGCTGCGCGACCTGACGCCGGAAAGCGCAGAGAACGCGCCCCGCGAGGCGGTGGACGCCGTGCACGACCCCGCACACATGGACACCCTCGCGGCCATTTGCGAGCGCGGCGGCGGCCACCTGGACGCCGACACCCCCGCCAGCCCCCAGAGCTTCAACGCCGCCCTGCGCACGAGCGGCGCGGCCATGCGGGCGGCGGACCTTGTCATGGCCGGTGAACTCACCAACGCCTTTGTGGCTGGCAGGCCGCCGGGCCACCACGCCACGGCAGGACAGGCCATGGGGTTTTGCCTGGTGAACCACGTGGCCGTGCTGGCGCGGTATCTGCAACGGCAACACGGCCTGAAGCGCGTGCTGATTGTGGATTTTGATGTACACCACGGCAACGGCACGCAGGACATTTTTTATGCCGACGACACGGTGATGTACGTGTCGAGCCACCAGTCACCCTGTTATCCGGGCACGGGCCACGCCAGCGAGCGGGGCGCGGGCAAAGGCGCGGGCTACACACGCAACATTCCCCTGCGGCCCGGCAGCGGAGACGAAGAAGTGCTGAGGGCCTATCACGACACGGTGCTCATGGAGGGCCTGGAGTTCATGCCCGATTTTGTGCTGGTCTCGGCGGGGTTTGACGCCCACACC
>CAYJOG010000012.1:0-16882 GCA_964371695.1 uncultured bacterium | reverse complement strand
ACCGTGACCGAACAGATGTGAGGTCACGGGCGGGTGAGGGGGAACAGGCGGGGCAAAAAGAATCAGGCTTTTTTCAAAAGTTCTCATTCCCCCTCACCCGCCTCGGGTTTCGCTTCGCTCAACCTTCGGCTGCCCTCTCCCTCAGGGAGAGGGCAAGAAAAAAAGCTCTTATTGCGTCCACGTCTACTCCGAAAATGCTCTAATAAAAGGCAGGCGAGACGCCCACCCCACTGAAAGAAAACAGAAAAAGGTGTGCTGTTTATGTTTCAACTGGATTCCCGCTTTCGCGGGAATGACGCCAGAGGACAATGGGGTCTTCTCTTTTTTCCAGCTTCCGTTCTCCGACTTCCGACTTCATCTTCCTCCATCGACCTTGTGTTTCCACAGCCTGCGTTCAATGGCCACCAGTCCCACGCGGGTGGCCACCAGAATCTCCTTGCCGTCGTGGGTGACGTTGATCACGCGCCCCCGGCGGCCAATCTGTCGGCGCACCAGCACGTCGCCGGTTTCGGCGTCCAGCGCTGTGAGTTGGCCGTTGAGATAGTTGATGAGCACGATGGCGTCGTATTTTTCGTCGAAGAACAGATAACGGTCGCCCAGGCGGGTGGGCCAGACGCCCCGGTGGGCCAGAGTGTGCATGTCAAAAATGTTCAACTCACCGCTTAGGGAATTGGTTGCGTAAATCACCTGACGGGTGTCGTCCAGAATGATGTGGGGGTCGGGGAAACCCCGATGGTCCACCGAGGCCAGGATTTTGCCCTGCCACGGGTCCACCTTCACCAGCCGGTCCCCCACAAAATAAAGCAGGCCCGTGGCCCGGCTGTAACGCGGGTCGGTGGGCTGGCTGAAGGGGTAAACCGTCACGCGGGGTTTGTTCAGGTTCTGGTAATCCACCCGGTAAACATGCACGCCCCAGTCCTCGCTCACCACCACCATGCGCAGGTCCGGGTCTCCGATGACGGTGGCGGTGCGGCCCATGTTTTTGCCGGTCCACAGCAACCGCATGGTGCGGGTGTCCACCATATACAACTCGTGGCCCCGGTAATCCCCCACAAAGGCGCGGTTGTTTTTGCAGTCCTGAAAAAGCGTGTCGGTGCTGCGGCCCCGCTTGACCCATTTGTAATCCTTGAAGTTCTTTTTGTTCACGCGAATGAACAGCGGCCCCGTGGAGGCCCCGATGAGCCAGTGCCGCCTGCCGCAGTCTTCGGCGACAAAGCGGATGTTGTGGGTCATGTAAGGGGCGTCGTCCACCGTCATCAGCACACGCACACCGCTCTGGCGGTCCACCCCCGGTGCAAACCAGGGCGTGTCAAAGTTGTAGAGCACGGCGGTGCGGGTGGCCATGACAAACGTGAGATGCGCGCACAACACGGCCCCTTGCCCCACCCGCCCCAGACGCCGCCGGTGGGCCAGGCGGAACAACCCCCAGGCCACCAGCGGCTCCAGCCCCGGCCCGCCGCTCACGTTGCGCCACACCACCAGAAAGTTGCCCAGCAACACCACCCAGCCGGTTTTTTTGCGCAGCTTGTCTTTTGGCTCGGCGGCCCACCACCAGAACACCGCCGCCATCACCACCGGATACACACAATCCACCCACCAGAAATCCCACAAAATCCGCAGGCACAAAATGGCGTAAATCCCCATCAGCCCCAGGGCGGCCCCCCGCCCCAGCAGACCCGGCAGCCGCCACCACCACGGATGAACCGGCAAAGAGGCTGCTGGCGGGGAATGGGTCATGCTGCGGGTGCATGTTAACGCAGGCGGCAAATTGCGTTAGCCTGTGTTGATGCTGCTGCGTTTGTTCCAGCTCCTGTTGCCATTGGTCCATGCGGGCCACACCCACACGCTGCGCGAAAAACTGGTGGACGTGATTGGCGTGCTGGGCATTCTGCTGCTGTTCATGGGGGTCATCGTGATTCCGGTGGGGGCGTTCATCTACGCCAAAATCGCCGCCATTCTGCTGAGCACCAAAGCACAGGACCTGAGCGCGGGTCAAACCACCCCCGACACCCAGGACAAGCCCGAATCACCGGCGGAATGATTCGCCGGGCAAGCGCCGGTGTTCTTCAATCCACTGGGCCTGTTGCTCAATGCCCCAGGCCGAGAACGGCAGGTGATTTTCCACCGGCGCATAGTCATAGGGATTGCAGCGGCCCAGGGCGTAATCGGCCTGTTCGGGCAGAGCGCGCAGCAGATAGGCCCAGCCCAGGAGACACTGAAACTGCCACACGTGCGCCGCTTCGTGAATCAGCACCCGCAGGCTGCCTTTGGCCTTGCCCGCCAGAAAAATATTCTCGCCCACCACAAAAGAGCGACCTTTGTTCAGCCGTGTGGGCCATGCGTTGTCGTGAATCCGAATGCGGTCATAATCCAGTGCCTCGCCAAAAACCTGTTTCAGGGTCGCTGTTTCTTCGGGCGTCAGCCCTCGGCCGTTTTTGGCCAGCATGGCGTTCAGACTGTTCAGGCTGGTGTTGAGCAAGGGGTGAACCGGCGCT
Organism: uncultured bacterium; assembly: GCA_964371695.1. Classification (GTDB taxonomy): domain Bacteria; phylum CAYJOG01; class CAYJOG01; order CAYJOG01; family CAYJOG01; genus CAYJOG01. The sequence continues at coordinate 14,387 of CAYJOG010000012.1, read as the reverse complement.
GACATGAGGGAAACATGTTATGCCCTCGTTGTGTGGATTGATGGTTTTTTTGGTGGTCCCGGCAAAGGGGTTAGAATGGCCTTCACCCCCAGGCCCCGCCTGAAACCCTCAAGGAGCATCCCTCATGTCCCGCACCCGCTTTTTTCGTGTTCTGCCGCTAACGCTGCTGTTGAGCCTGTCTTTTTTGAGCCACGCCCGGGCGGCCTGGGAGCTGGACCCGGCCCATTCCATGGTGGGTTTTTCGGTGCGGCATCTGGCGGTGTCCAAGGTGCGGGGCATGTTCAACCAGTTCAGCGGCGCCCTCACCGCCACCCCCAAGGGCCAACTCACCAAGGTCACCGGCGTGGTAAAAACCGCCTCTATCGACACCAACAACGAGCGGCGCGATGAACACCTGCGCAGCGATGATTTTTTCAACACGGCCCAGTTCCCAGAAATCAAGTTCACCAGCACCAAAATTATGCACAAGGGCAAAAATGTCACCGTCACCGGCAACCTCACTATTCGCAAAACCACCAAAAGCGTGACGTTCAAGGGCACATTCAACGGCATGAGCACGGTGGATTTTGGCCGTGGCCCCGAAAAACGCATGGGTTACAGCCTGAGCGGCGTCATCAACCGCAAGGCCTTTGGTCTGAACTTTGGCCGCATGGCCAATGGTGTGCTGGTGGTGGCCGACGACGTGACGCTGGAACTGGAAATGGAAGCCGTGGCGCGCTGAATGCGTCCGCCGGAATAGCCCGGCAAGGTTACTGCCTGATTTCAAACAAATAAAAGTGGTTCATGCCATAGACGAACCGCTGATGCAGCCGCAGCACAAACCCGGCCTGCTCCGCCAGTCGCACGATGTCTTTGGTCCACATGCCGCCTGTTTCACCCTCCTCCACGTGACGGTGTTTGTCTTCGCCATACCACCATATCTTGTGGCCGATTTCGCCCAGGATGGGGTCAATCATGGTGATGAGCAGCCGCCCCCCCGGGCGCAGCAGGCGGCGGGCCTCGGTCAGGGCCTTGTCGCGATAAGGGATATGGTTCAGGCACGCGATGAAGGTAACCGTGTCAAAGCTGGCGTCGGCAAACGGCAACTCCGCCGTGTTTTGCACCACCACCGCCCCACCGCCCGACTCCACCACATGCACGCCTGTGCCCTGGCCATAACGCTTCACCAGCGTATTGGGGCCTGCACCAATATCCAGCAAGTCCCCGTGGATGTAGGGCATCACCCTGTTCAGGCGCTCGTCTTCCAGCGTCGTCCACCGCCACCGGGGCAACCAGGACTGATCAAACAACACCAGCCGAAAGGGAATGCCCACAAAATCCCACACCGCCTGCAGCACCGATTTTTTTTTGCCGGAGCGCACCTGAAGAGAAGATGAATCATTCATGAAACGGGTTCCTCCTGGGGCTGGCTTTCAGCGCCTTGAGCGATTTTTTCGCCCAGCACCCAGTTGCTGATGCCAAAGGGCAGTTTGTAAGGAATGCGCAGCAAAAAACCAAGCAGCCACGGTGGCGTGACATTGGGCAACAACCAGCCGCCGCTGGCGCTGTAACCCAGCCTGAGGCCGCTTTTATCCATCATCCGGCGCATGTTGCCCATGCCAAAACGCCGCACCCAGGCATGGTGTGGGTCCAGATAGGAAAACGCCAGTTGCGCGGGGTTCAGCGGGTTGGGTTCGGCCACCAGCACATAACGGCGGCTCACCCGCACCATTTCTCTCAGCGCAATTTCCGGCTCAGAAAGGTGATGCAGGATTTCCCAGCCAAACACCAGGTCAAACTGCCCGTCTTCATAGGGCAATTCAAATGCGCTGCAACATTTCAGCCGCCCCGTGTCTTTCAGGGGGTGCATTGCCAGCATCTTTTCACTCCGGTCCACACCAAACACCTCTGGCACTTTTTCTCCCATGTAATAGGTTGAGAAACCACTGCCACACCCCACGTCCAGGGCGTTTTGCAGTTCCTCCAGCTTCAGAAAACTTTCAATAAACCGCACCCGCTGACGGGCAAAGGCCGCCACCACCGGGTGGTCATAACCCCGGTGGCCATGCTCGGCTTCCCAATACACCTGTTGGCTGGAATCGTTGGACATGAACGTGGTCTGGGCCTCAGTTTACCTTTGGCGCAAGTCACAGACCCTATCCCTATCGGCCACATGCCTCCAGCCGCATCAGGCCCCATGAAAATTTGTGGTTGTCTGAAACTTCTGCCACCAGAGGGACAGTGTGAGCAGGCCCCAAAGCTGGTGGCTGTGATCGGCCTTTTCCTGAAAATGCTCCTCCAGCAGCGAGCGCACAGCGGCGGGGTCCATGCCCATGTCCGCCACGGCAGGGTGATGCAGGTGTGCGGTGACAAAGGGCCGCAGTTCCTTTTTCATCCACCGGGCGTTGGGCACGTTAAACCCGGCCTTTTTGCGGTGCAGAATGTGATGGGGCAGTTTGCCCGACATCACTTTTTTCAGCAGGTATTTTTTGTGGTTGAGACCCCGCAGTTTGTAATGGGGCGGCAGGCGGCCCGAAAACTCCACCAGCCGGTAATCCAGCATGGGTTCACGCACTTCCAGAGCGTGCATCATGCTCATCCGGTCCACCTTCACCAACATGTCATTGGGCAGATAAAACCGGGTGTCCACATAAAGCTGGCGGTTAAGGGGATGCGTGGCCCCGGCCTGGGCGGCCTGGCGAAAAACATCCCGGTAAAGGTCCAGCACGTCAGCCCGCACATCCTGCTCGCTCCACAGGGGGGCCAACACGCGCTGGCGGGCGGTTTCGTCAAAAATCATGCGCCAGCTTGCGTGGGCCTCCTCATCCGGTCGCTCTGCGCCTGACAGAAAACGCCTGAGCTTCATGGGCAGGTTCATTTTGGCGTCCTGGTGCGGCAAGGCGTGAATGAGCGGCGTGATCACCCCCCGGCGCAAAAAACCCGGCAGCCGCCGCCACAGGCCCAGCAGGCGGTTGGCGGCATAGGTTTCATAACCGGCAAAAATCTCGTCCGCCCCGTCGCCCGACAGCGCCACGGTGACATGCTCGCGCGCACTTTTGCAGAGGTAATACACCGCCACCATGCTGGAATCAGCGGTGGGTTCCTCGGCATGGGCCACAATGGCGGGCAAGAGTTCGGCAGCCTCGGCCCGGACAAGCTGCTGGTGATGCTGCGCGCCGATGTGCTCCGCCACGGTTTTTGCATACACGTCTTCATCAAAACTTTTTTCGCCAAAATGAACGGAAAAGGATTTCACCGGCTCGTGCATGGCGTGATTCATCCACCACGCCACGGTGCTGGAATCCACACCACCGCTCAGAAACACCCCCAGGGGCACGTCGCTCACCAGACGCTGCGAAACAGAACTTTCCAGCAGCCCCGACAACTCTTTTGCATAGGCCGCCTCACCCCTGTCCTCGCCCTCGTGAAAACAAAAATCCCAATAGTTCCGTGTTGCAACCTGGCCCGTCGCCGTGACCTTGAGCCACTGCCCCGGCATGACCTGGCGCACGTTTTTGAACAAGGTGTAAGGTGCGGGGGTGTAGTTGAGCGCCAGAAAATAAGCCAGGGCGCGGTGGTCCACCTCGCGGCTCACCCAGGGACTGGCCAAAAGCGCCTTGATTTCAGAACCAAACACCAGCCCATGGGGCGTGTGGGCCACAAACAGGGGCTTCACCCCAAGCCTGTCCCGCACCAGCCACAGCGATTGCTGGTTTTCGTCCCACAAACCAAACGCAAACATGCCATTCAGCCGCTCCAGACACGCCTCGCCCCACTCTGCGTAGGCGTGCAGAATCACTTCGGTGTCTGTCTGCGAAACAAACCGGTGCCCCAGCGCCATGAGGTCGCTGCGGATTTCCTGAAAGTTATAAATCTCGCCGTTGAAGGTGATCCACAACTTTCCGTCTGCCGAACCCTTGGGCTGCCGCCCCAGGTCCGATAGATCCAGAATGCTCAGACGCCGGTGCCCCAGCCCCACGGGGCCATGACAATAAACCCCTTCTGCGTCTGGCCCCCGGTGGGCCAGGGTGCGGGTCATGCGGATCAGATGGGCTTCTTCAACGTGTGCGCCGCCCGACAAAAGCACGCCGACAATGCCGCACACTATTTATACCTTTCAAGCCGCAGTTGGGAAATCTGGTCGCAGATCAGCCCCAGGGAAAACATGAGGATGCCGGTGAGAATCACCAGACTCGCGGTGATGCTCAGCCCCCTGGCGAACAACAGATAGGGAATGGCCCACAGGGCGCCGGTGGCCAGACAAAAAAAGCTGATGGGCAAAAAAATGCGCAGCGGATTAAACAGCGCCGCCAGCCGCAGAATCAGAAAAATGGTTTCAAACCCGGTGGACACCCGCACCGTGCTTTTGCCCAGGCGCTTGTTCACGGTGATGGGCGCAAAAACCACAAAAAGCCGCTGCTGCAAAAAAGCGATGGTGAGGGTGGTGGAAATGGAAAATCCCTCTGGGCAAAGGTGCAGATACCGCAGGGCGGTTTCGCGGTGCATCAGCCGCAGGCCGCTGTTGAGGTCAGGAATTTTTGTGTGGGTGATGTAGTTGGCCATCCACCGCAAAAACCACTTGCCCGGCATGCGCCAGAGCTGACTGTGAATCAGTCCCTGGCGTGCGCCAATCACCATGTCCGCCTGCTGCTCACGGCAGGTTTGCCAAAGCAGCCGCACGTCTTCAGCTTTGTGTTGTCCGTCCGAATCCAGGGTCACCACATGACTGGTGACAGCGGCCTTGATGCCTGTTTTCAGCGCCGCGCCATATCCCCGGTTGATCGGGTGGCGGATCACCCGCACACCGGCGGCTTCGGCAATGGCGGCGGTGTCGTCTCTGGAGCCATCGTCCACCACCAGAATTTCACTGGCGATGTCCCCAAGCTCGGCCTGGGCGTTTTTCAGCACGCCCGCAATGCCCTGTGCTTCATTGAAGGCAGGAATGATCACAGTCAAATCGGCTTGGGGAGAAGACATGGGGACCTTGCCATCAATCGGCCTGACCAACCCCGGCATAAAGGGCTGGACGACTGAAAATACCACATCTGCCCAAGCGGCGGGCTGTTACAATTCCCGCCGTGCCCGCCCATGCCCCAATGCGCCGGGGAAAATACACCGCCGCGCAACACTGGTTTGGTCAGGGGGGGTGGGTCTTTGTGCTGCTGCTGCTCATGGCTGTGCCGCTCACCCTTCTGGCGTCCTCGTCGGTGCGCATTTCGCCAGATTCCAAAGGTTATCTGCTGCATGGAGACGTGACGCTGGGGAACCTCAAAACCTTTCTGGCGGCAGACCGCACCCTGGGTTATCCGTTGCTGGAGCATGTGGTGAGCACGCTGAGTGGCGGGCGGCTGCCCATGCCGGTGATGCACATGTGGGTGTTTCTGCTGGGGGTGGCCACCTTCATTTTTGGCTTGTTCCAGTTGCGGTTTCGCCCACTGGCCGCCGCCCTGGCAGGCCTGCCCCTGGCACTGAGCCAAATGGTGCTGGAGTACGTGCATTTCATCCACACCGACGTGGTGGGGCTGGGGTTTGCCGTGGGGGCCATGGGCATGGTGATGGCGGTGGTGGGCAACCCCAGGCGGCTGGGCCGGTGGGTGGTGCTGGCGCTGCTGGTGACGTTGTCTTATCAGATGCGCCCGGCCTATCTGCTGGTACCGCTTTTGACACCGCCCCTGGGACTGCTGCTGTGGAAGATGACCCACGAAAAAAAGGACACCCCCCCTCTGGCCGCAGCCCTGGCGCTGCTTAAGCCGTTGTCGGTTTTCGTGCTGGCAGCCATGGGGCCGCTGGTGGCGTTTATCATTTTTCGGGGCGTGGTGGTGGGGCACTTCGCGCTCACCAGCTTTGGCAACGTGAACCTGCTCATCATCACCAGCCAACTGTATCAGGACACCGACGAAAGCGGCCTTCCCCCGGCGGTGCGGGGCTGGGGAAAGATTATCTCCGAAGCACGGCAGGAGGGGGCGCAGCAGCACCTCAACTGCGTGTTGCCCAGCTTCGACAGCCTTGAAGAAAAAAACCGGTGCGGTGTCCTGATGATCAAAAAGCTGGTGTGGAAAGACCTTCTTGAGCGGCCTGAGGGGTTTGCCCTGATGAAACTGGACAAACAGGCCGGTGTGTTTTCCCGTTTCATCCTCAAAAAACACGCCAAGCAATACCTCAGCAATGTGAGCAGTTTTTTCTGGCAGGGGGTGTACAGCTCCTTGCACCAGAACCGCATGTTGCAACTGGCTTTGGCGGCGCTGGCGGGGTCTTTCTTTTTACAGGTGCTTTTTCATTCCACCCACCCCATGCAACGCAACCGGCAAAGCACTTTTGAGGTGGCTGCCCTGGGCGTGCTGGCCACGGCTTTTTATATAAGCAATCTGGTAATGGTGGCCCTGGTGGAGGTGCCGCTGGACCGCTACACCTATGCGGGCGCTGTCTTCATGCCGGGTTATTTACTGCTCCTGGCCGCAGGGCCATGGCTCAAAACTTCTGGCGCCAATTCTCAACCAGAACAGCATTGACCCTGAGAGCCTGTTAATAAAGTCCCTCCTGGACTTTATTAAAACCAATGAACATTCAAAATAGCAGGAATGTTCATTGGTTTTATTGGCCTTGCCATTCGTCGTGAATGGCTACGGCCCGGCGCGGCGCAGGCAAAGCCAGCTTGCGCCGCGAACACCTCCGGCCCACAGGATTGTTTCAAAAGTTCCTCCTGAACTTTTGAAACCACCGCCTTCGGGGGCAAAGCCTCCTTGGCGGGCAAAAACCTCAGTGTTTTCAACACTTCGGCTTTTTTGGTACGACTTCCTTTATTTACCCCACCAGTTTCATCTCGATATTCAGCAACATTTCGCGGTTGCTCTTGGTCTCCTTGATCATCTGGATAAGCCGCTCGGTGGCCATGCCTTCGCCCATGCCCAATATGGCCCGGCGCAGGCCCCGCACGTTGTTCAGGTCTTTTTCGCTGAGCAGCAGTTCCTCGTGGCGGGTGCCGCTGAGCACGGCGTCGATGGCGGGATAGATGCGGCGGTTGGCCAGGTTGCGGTCCAGGTGTACCTCCATGTTGCCGGTGCCCTTGAACTCCTCATAAATCACGTCGTCCAGGCGGCTGCCGGTGTCAATCAGGGCCGTGGCGACGATGGTGAGACTGCCGCCTCCCTCGATGTTGCGCGCGCTGCCAAAAAACCGTTTGGGTTTGTGCAGGCTGTTGGGGTCCAGGCCGCCGCTCAGGGTTTTGCCGCTGCTGGGCACCACCAGGTTATAGGCGCGGGCCAGCCGCGTGATGGAATCCAGCAGGATGATCACGTCCTTGCCCACCTCCACCATGCGTTTGGCTTTTTCCAGCACCATTTCGGTGATGAGGATGTGGTTTTCGGGCCGTTCGTCAAAAGTGCTGGCCACCACTTCGCCCTGCACGCTGCGCTGAAAGTCCGTCACTTCCTCAGGCCGTTCGTCAATCAACAGCGCGATGATGACCATGTCGGGATAGTTTTTATGCACCGCCTGGGCCACCTGCTGCAAAAAGATGGTCTTGCCCGCCTTGGGGGGGCTGACAATGAGGCCCCGCTGCCCCTTACCGATGGGGGCGATGAGGTCCAGAAACCGCATGCTCATGCTGTCACGGTCGGTTTCCAGGCGGATTTTCTGGTCGGGATAAATCGGCACCAGTTGCTCGAACACCGGGCGCTCCACCAGGTGCTCCGGGTCCATGCCGTTGACGGCCTCGATCTTGAGCAGGCTGAAAAATCGCTCGTTCTCCTTGGGCTCGCGCACGTGGCCCACCACCAGATCACCCTGGCGCAGGCAGAACTTGCGAATCTGGCTGTTGGAGACATAAACGTCTGAGGGGCCGGGGTAATAAGACCGCCGACGCAAAAAACCATAACCCTCGTCCTGAATGTCCAGCAGGCCCTCGGCCACCATCACGCCCAGTTCGGCGGCCTGCTTTTTGATGAGTTCCATGATGAGGTCCGACTTTTGCTGGTTGGTGGGGTCTATGCCGTGCTCGCGCACCAGCTTTTTCAGTTCGGCCAGGGGCATTTCCTCAAGGGCGGCGACTTCGGGAATGGGGGTGAGGCCGTCTGGGGCGGTTTGTTCCGATAAGTCCTTTTCGTCCTGCGATGGCTCAGAAGCGCCTTCCACGGCGGAAGCCTTTTTGCGTGTGGCAGACATGTGGGTCTCCTTTGGAAAGGGATTGACAGAACAAGAGAAAAATTGGAAAACCCCGGTTTGGGAGGCAAAGCTGACCGGAAACAGCGGGTAAGACTGTTTGTAACGCCCCCCAGCCGGTCTGTCAAGGGGAGAAGTCGGGGGGTGAACAAAGAGAGAGGTTGGCGCGTGAGTAGGGCGGGCGAGACGCCCGCCTGAGCGAAACGCGCGAAACATGCCGGGTGCGGGGTCATTGTAAAAGCAGAAAACCAACCATGGGTTTTTCAGGGTGTTGATAAACACCCTGTTATACCAGCCAGCGTTTATGATCGGTTTGCCATGTCACCGGGCGCCGCCACCGATCATCCCTCGCGGATTTTGCCACTGCCTTTTGGCGAAAAACCCGCCAGCCCCAAAGCCTCTGTGGCGGCGCTTTACGCCAGTTATCAGGGTGAAGGCCCTCTGGCGGGCGAGCGCCATCTTTTCTTGCGTTTTGTGGGCTGCAACCTGCGCTGCAACTATTGCGACGCCCCCGAAACCCTCGCGCCCAAAACCAGCCTGGACGTGGGGCATCCCGTTTTTCGCCAGCACCCCAATCCGGTGCCGCTGCCAATACTGCTGAAGGAAATCACGCAGCTTCACCGGCAGTCCGGCGCCAGGGTGTTGGCGGTCACCGGCGGCGAACCGCTGCTGCACGAAAAGTTTCTGTCGGCCCTGTTGCCACAGGCCAAACACCTGGGGCTTGATGTGTTGCTGGAAACCAATGCCCTGCTGCCAGAGGCATTTCACACCATTGCCCCTTTTGTAGACGTGCTGAGCGCCGACGTGAAGCTGCAAAGCGTGGATCAGGACAAACACGCCCCCGACTGGCGGCGGCAACAACTCGCGGCCACACTGGACCAACTTTTGCCCACCCAGCAGGCTTATCTGAAAGTGGTGGTGGGGCCGGGCCTGGACCTGACCGAACTGCAGGAGACGGCGCGGTTGATCATGGCCCGTCACGCACACCTGCCCTGGTTTGTGCAGCCGGTGACGCTGGCGGGCCACCCCTGGCAGGATCCGCTGGTGACCGAAACCGCCAAGCGCTTGTCTGGCCTGGGTCTGAGCGCCACCGTGTGCCCCCAGTTGCACGTGCTGGCCGGTTTGCCCTGAGCTACTCATACTTTCCCGCTTGGGAACACCGCCGCCAAACGTCAGAATAAGCTGTCCCCACCGGGGCCGGAAAAACCCTCATGGCCAAAGCCGACAAGATTCACAGAAAAGCCGTGGTGCTGCTGAGCGGCGGGCTGGATTCCACCACCGTGCTGGCCCACGCCATAACGGCGGGTGTGCCGCCAGACAACATCTCGGCCCTCACGTTTGATTATTCCCAGCGCCACACCATCGAGCTATCAAGCGCAGCCCTGGTGTCCAGCGCCCTGGGGGTGAAAGACCACGTGGTGGTGCGGCTGGACCTCAGCTTTGCCCACAGCGCCCTGCTGGGCAGCGAAGACGTGCCCAAGCATCGCTCCCTCGAAGAAATCGGCCACGAAAACGCCGTGCCGGTCACCTATGTGCCCGCCCGCAACACGTTGTTTTTGAGTTATGCCCTGGCCCTGGCCGAGAGCCGGGGCGCACGGGAAATCCACATCGGCGTGAACGCCCTGGATTACAGCGGTTATCCCGATTGCAGGCCAGATTTTCTGGCGGCCTTTGAGACCATGGCCAACCTGGGCACGGCAGCGGGCATGGGGGGGCACGGCGTGGGACTGGTGGCTCCGCTGGTGCATCTGACCAAGGAAGACATCGTGAAGCTGGCCATCAAGGTGGGTGCGCCACTGGCGCTCACACACTCCTGTTACGACCCAGGCCCCACCGGCGAACCCTGCGCCGCCTGCGACAGTTGCCTGCTCCGGGCCAAGGGTTTCGCCGCCGCCGGTGTGCCCGACCCGGCCTTGTTCGGACGGCCCAAACCATGAGCCGGGCGGCGGGCAAAAAACCGGGGGACAGGTCCCCTGCCCCGCTGGCCGCCACATTCCCCAAAGATTTTGTTTTTGGCGTGGCCAGTTCCGGGCACCAGGTAGAGGGCGGCAACATTCACAGCGACTGGTGGCGCTACGAGCAATCCGGCGTGGTGAAGCGCCAGCAGAAAAGCGGCATCGCCAATGATTACTGGAACCTTTACCCACAGGACCACGCCCTGATGCAAACCCTGGCCGTTCAGGCCAACTGCATTGGCATTGAGTGGGCGCGCATTGAGCCGATGGAGGGCCGCTTTGACGAAACCGCCCTGGACCATTACCGCCGCATGGCCGACGACATGCGCGCCAGGGGCCTGCGGGTGGGGCTGGACCTGAACCACTGGATTTTGCCGACATGGTTTGCCGACGAGGGCGCGTGGCTGCACCCCAAGGCCCTGCAAAAATGGAAGCGCTTCCTCACCCGCGTGGTGCGGCGTTTGGCGGGCGCAGTGGACTGGTGGATGACCATCTGCGAACCCATGGTGATTGTGCTGGCGGGTTATGGCGCTGGCCTGATGCCCCCGCGGCGCATCAACCCCATCGAGGCGGCCCGTGTGTTCAAGGTGCTGCTGCGGGGCCACGCCATGGCCTATGGGCTGGTACACAGCGAGGTCTCCAAAAGCCCCACGGGGGGGCCGGTGATGGTGGGCTACGCCAACGCCGCCACGCCGTTCACCCATTTTCACCCCCAGCACACCCCCCTGGGCGGCATCGAAAAACTGATTGGCCAGGGTGTGGAATGGGCTTTTTATGAAGTGTGGGACGAAAGCGTGAAGCAGGGGCGCGTGTTGCCCCCCTGGGGCTTGGGCGAAGAAATCGAAGGGCTGAAAAACAGTCTGGATTACGTGGGTGTGAATTATTACAGCCGTTATCGCCTGCGGCTGATGGACCCGGCCCGGCCCCATGTCAGCGTCATGAATCCCCCACCCGGCGGCGTATTCACCCAAATGGGTTATCCCTTTGACCCGGAAGGGTTATATGACGTGCTCATGGCCAATCACCGGCGGTTTGCCGGTGTGCCGATTTATGTCACCGAAAACGGCTGCGCCGACGAGGCCGATGACCTGCGGCAACGGGCGCTGGTGCATCACCTGTGGCAGGTGCGCCGGGCCATGGCAGACGGGGCAGATATCCGGGGTTATTTTTATTGGACACTCACCGACAACTTTGAGTGGCTGGAGGGTTATGACAAGTTTTTTGGCTTGGTGCATGTGGACCGCAACACGCCCGCCCTCACCCGCACCCCCCGCCCCAGCGCGTTTTTATACCGGGACATCATCCGCGCCGGTGGCCTGACAAAAAAAATGCTGCGACAACATGCGCCGGAACTGCTGGGGTAACTGAGTTAACCCTCTTCACCGTTTTTTTCCTCCTGTGACATTTTCAGGGCCTTGTGTTCCAGCTTTTGTGTGAACGCGGCCCAGGCGGCGTGTTCGGCCTCTGTGCCACGCCACACGGTGAAGTGGCAGGTGCTGGCCCCGGCGGGGATGGTGCTGTCAAAACGCACCTCAAACCCGCTGGCGCGGGCGTGTTCCTGCGCCGCCTCAATCATGCCCTGCACAAAATAACGCTGCACCCGGCAGTCAAACGCTCCGTAGTGGTCCTGGTGCGGGCACCACAAAATGTCAAAAGACACTTTGTCGTCCCCCTCGATGCGGGGGGCCTCCAGCGAGGCATAGGCAATGCGGTTGATCACCGTGGCGTAAAAGGAGATGAACTCCGCCTCGGTCAGGTCCGGTGAAATTTCCACACCCGCCAGAATCTGCCGCCCCACGTCCAGACCGATGCGCTGAAGCGCGCCGCACACCAGTTCCTGGCCCTCTTCGCCAAACCGGGCCTCGGCGCTCCTCAGCACCTCAATCAGCGCCATGGCCTGCATGGTGCCCCACTGCCACAACGTGGCGGGGTCAAAATCGGTCTTGGCCAGCACGTCTTCCTTCAACCGTTTCAACCCCTTGGCATAGGGCTGGTTGAAGCGGAACGACGCCCACTTCTGCTCAGGCCGGTTTTGCCAGTGGGGCATGAGACCAGTTTATCGCATCCGCCCAAAAAGGATTCAACATCCCGGCGTGTGGGTGAGGCACTTTTTGGCTTGCAACACTTCCTGCACTTCTTCGGCCACCTTCAGCACTCCCCGCACAGCCGCCAGGGCAGCCTGATACGCCTCCTCATCCTGCACCAGACGGTCCACCCAGGTTTTGCCCAGTTCGTGGTGAAAGCCTTCGTCGGGGTTGATCTGTTCTTCATACAAACGGGCGGTGGCCGTGTCGCCCCAGGCGCGGCAGGCCCGGATGAACTGGCGGTTTTTGGCGCAGGCCAGGGCCTCACGCGCAAAGGGTCCGGCGGCCACACGCTCGGCGTCGGTCTTCAAATCCAACAACCAGACATAAAGCGGACTTTTCCCCTCGGCCCAGGGGTCGTGAGAAGTGGTGTCGTGGCCCAGTTCCTTCAGGCGGTGTTGTATCAGGCCGTAATGCCGGGCTTCATCACCCACCTGCCGCGCCAGGGCCAGCTTCAGACCTGCCACGGGAGTCTCGGCCAGCCACCGGGCGGCGATGTCGCTGGCTTCCAGTTCATTGCGCAGGGCCATTTTCAGAAGGGGAAGGGAACGCTCCGGCCCCTGCCCTTCCAGGCTTGGTTCCCTGTCCAGCTCAAACTGCTCAATGCGCGCCAGCAGCGGCGTCAGTTCTTCCATCAGCCGCGCCGATGCCGAAAAACTCATCCCCCCATCCCCACGCCCAGGTTGCGGGCAATCACCAGTTTCTGCACCTCGCTGGTGCCCTCGCCGATGGTGGTGAGCCGGGCGTCGCGCCACAGCCGCTCCACCGGATACTCCCGCACGTAACCATAACCCCCGAACACCTGTATGGCCCGGTCGCACACCCACACACTGGCCTCGGTGCATTTGAGCTTGGCCTGTGACGCCAGCAGGCTGAACGGCTCGCCATTGATGAACGCCATGGTGGCGCGCTCCAGCAGGGCGCGGCCCGCCGCCAGCTCGGTGGACATTTCCGCCAGCATGAACTGGATGCCCTGATAGGTGCCGATGGTTTTGCCAAAACTGAGGCGTTCGTTGGCAAAGGCCACCGACAGCTTGAGGGCTTCTTCGGCCAGTCCCAGCGCCAGGGCGCTGATGGTGAGGCGGCCCCTGTCCAACGTGCTCATGGCAATGCGCATGCCCTTGCCCCGCTCGGCCACCATGGCGCTGGCGGGCACCCGCAGGTCTTCAAAAAACAACTGGCTGGTGAGGGTGCCGCGCATGCCCAGCTTCAGTTCATCCTTGCCATAGGCCAGGCCCTTTGCGCCCCGCGGCACCAGAAAGGCGCTCACCTCACGCTCTTGGGTGGCGGCAAACACCACAATCACGTCTGCCGCGCTGCCCATGGTGATGTAACTTTTCGATCCGTTGATCACCCAGTCGTCACCGTCTTTTTTGGCGTGGGTTTTCATGCCCGCCACGTCGCTGCCGCTGCCAGGGTCGGTCAGACCAAAAGCGCAGATTTTTTCGCCCGCCGATATGCCCGGCAGCCATTCCTTTTTCTGCTCGTCACTGCCAAACCCGGCCACGGGGTAAAGCCCCAGGCAGCCCTGCACGTTGCAGATGAGCGCCGTGCTGCCGCAGGCACGGGCGACCTCCTCCAGAATCACCAGCCAGTCGAAATAATCTCCGCCGCTGCCGCCGTAATCAGGATGCACCGTGACGCCAAAGGTGCCCAGCGCCGCCAGGCCGTCGAACACGTCGCGGGCGAACTCTTCTTTTTCATCCACCTCGGCGGCGCGGGGGCGGATCACCTCGTCGGCGAACTTGCGGTAGGTCTGGCGCAGCATGATTTTGTCTTCGTGCTGGGCGGGATGCGTGTAGACGGTTGTGCTCATGGCCAGAAATTATCACAGGGATTTCCCCGGACATAGCCCTGTAAAAAATCCCCCTGAAAAATGCTTGCCAACACGGGTGTTTCTTGTTTCCCTCTGGCGGGGGAACAAAGGAAGATGAAAGCCATTTACCATCCATGGTGACTGGTCCCCAGGGCATCCCCGCTATCGCCTTCTCGCGGCTGGGTGCCCATTGGGGCACCCAGAAAGACTCCGCTCGAACTCATGGATGCCCGTTCGGCGGGCCAGAGCACCAATGTGCTCTGGCAGTACCCCGCCTCACCCCCGAACCCCCAGTGTGTAGCGGTTCCTGACAGGTTGAATCACCCCAGCGGGCTGCGCCCGCCACGTCAGGTGGGGGGGGGGCCCCCCCCCCGGCAAAATAGGGGGGGGGGGGGG
>CAYJOG010000011.1:8872-17616 GCA_964371695.1 uncultured bacterium | reverse complement strand
ATAATGAATAAGGTCAAAAACCTTTGGTTTTATGTTTTGACTGGATTCCCGCTTTCGCGGGAATGACGCCAGCCAGGGCACGACAAGGCAGGAAACCGCGCATAAACTTCAGAAAAATGAACTGATAGAGTCCAGGACGGACTTTATGAACAGGTTCTGGGGCGCGCGGGGCATCTGCTTTCATTCGTTGCCATGCCCAGGGTTCTTCCCTAGCATACAAACCCTTTGTTACTTAAGGAGGTTTCCCCTTGAAGATTCATGAGTATCAGGCCAAGGAGCTGCTGCGCCCCTATGGTTTCGACATTCCGCCCGGCGAAGTGGCCACCACGCCCGATCAGGCGGCGGAAATTGCGGGCCGCCTGGGGGGCCAGGTGGTCATCAAGGCCCAGGTGCATGCCGGGGGCCGGGGCAAGGCGGGGGGCGTGAAACTCGCCGCGAACGCCGCCGAAGCCAAAGAAAAAGCCAGTCACATCCTGGGCATGTTGATCAAGGGCCTGACGGTGGAAAAAGTGCTGGTGACCGAAACGGCGGACATCGCCCAGGAGATTTATCTGGGGGTGACCATGGACCGCGACGCGCGGTTGCCGGTGATCATGGCCAGCATGTCGGGGGGCATCGACATCGAAGAAGTCGCCGTCGCCACGCCCGAAAAAATCGTGAAGCAGCACGTGCATCCCACCACGGGCCTCACCGCCAGCCACGTGCGGCGCATCCTGTTCGACGGCGGTTTTCCCGCCGCGCAGCACAAGGATCTCGGCGTGGTCATCCGGGCGCTTTACAAGGCTTATGAAGACCTGGACTGCACGCTGGTGGAGATCAACCCGCTCATCATCAACAAGGCGGGCAAGGTGCAGGCGCTGGACGCAAAAATGGACATTGACGACAACGCCATGTTCCGCCACAAAAATCTCGAAGACCTGTTTGAAGCCAGCGCCGACGACGAACTGGAGCGCATCGCCCAGCAGGAGGGCATCACCTATGTTCACCTCGACGGCGACGTGGGCATCATTGGCAACGGCGCGGGGCTGGTGATGACGAGCCTGGACGTGGTGAGCCGCGTGGGGGGCAAGCCCAACAACTTTCTGGACATTGGCGGCGGCGCCAAGGCCGACCATGTGAAAAAGAGCCTGGGTCACGTGCTGAAAGACCCGAAGGTAAAAGGCGTGCTGTTCAACATTTTTGGCGGCATCACCCGCTGCGACGAAGTGGCCAAGGGCCTGCTGGAGGGCATCAAGAGCCTGGGCGTGACCGTGCCCGTGGTGGTGCGCCTGAGCGGCACCAACGAAGAAGAAGGCCGCAAGATTCTTCAGGAAAACGCCACCGCCGGGGTCTATACCGAGGCCACCATGCTGGACGCGGCCAAGCGCATTGTGGCGCTGATCGGAGGCGCGAAATGAGCATTTATGTAGACAAGAACACCCGCTTGCTGGTGCAAGGCATCACAGGCAAAGAGGGCGGTTTTCACGCCGGTCTGTGCAAGGAATATGGCACCAATCTTGTCGCGGGCGTGACGCCCGGCAAGGGGGGGCAATCGGCCCTGGGCGTGCCGGTGTTCGACACCGTGACCCAGGCCGTGAAAGAAACCGGCGCGAACGCCTCGGTGATTTTTGTGCCGCCGCCTTTTGCGCCCGACGCCATTGTGGAGGCCAGCGACGCGGGACTGCCGGTGATCATCTGCATCACCGAGGGCATCGCCCTGTTGGACATGGTGCCGGTGTTTCACTTGGTGAAGTCTCGCGGCCAGGTGCTGATCGGCCCCAACTGTCCGGGCCTGATTACGCCGGGTGAGTGCAAAATCGGCATCATGCCGGGCAACATCTTCACCCCCGGCCCCGTGGGCATGATCAGCCGCAGCGGCACCCTCACCTATGAAATCGTGAACGAACTCACCGTGAACGGCCTGGGGCAGACCACCTGCGTGGGCATTGGCGGCGACCCCATCATCGGCAGCACCTTCATCGACTGCCTCATGGCCTTTGAAAAAGACCCCGCCACCAAAGTGGTGGTGATGGTGGGTGAGATCGGCGGCAGCGACGAAGAAGAAGCCGCGGAATACATCAAGACCATGAGCAAACCCGTGGTGGGCTTCATCAGCGGGCGCACTGCGCCGCCGGGCAAACGCATGGGCCACGCCGGGGCCATCGTGAGCGGCAACAAGGGCACGGCCCAGGCCAAGGTGGCGGCGCTCACGGACGCCAAAGTGCCCATCGCCGACACCACCGATCAAATCCCTGGCCTCGTCAAAAAAGCCCTGGGCTAAAACCGAAAAAATGGGGCGGGCCAGAGATGGCCCACACCAAAAAAAGCTGAAAAAAGTGGGGCGGGCGTCCCCGCCCGCCAAGAACAAAATCACCACCCCTTCAGGAGAACCATCATGAAAAACAAGATCACTGTCGTCGGCGCGGGCAACGTGGGGGCCACCTGCGCTCTTTATCTGGCGCAAAAGGAACTGGGCGACGTGGTGCTGGTGGACATCGCCGAGGGCATTCCCCAGGGCAAGGGCCTGGACATGAACCAGACCGGCCCGGTGGAAATGTTTGATGGCCGCGTGACCGGCGCGAACGGTTATGACGAAACCGCTGGCAGCGACGTGGTGGTGGTAACGGCGGGCATCGCCCGCAAACCGGGCATGAGCCGCGAGGACCTGCTGAACACCAACGCCAACATCGTGGGCGGCTGTGTTACGGCGGCGCTGGAAAAATCCCCCAATGCCATTTTCATCATCGTGAGCAACCCGCTGGACGTGATGACCTATCTGGCGCTGAAAAAAACCGGCCTGCCCCACCACAAGGTGATGGGCATGGCGGGGGTGCTGGACACGGCCCGTTACAAGTTTTTCATCAGCGAGGCCCTGGGGGTGAGCCAGAAGGACATTGGCGCGCTGGTGCTGGGGGGTCACGGCGACACCATGGTGGCCCTGCCGCGTTACACCACTGTCAGCGGCATTCCCCTCAGCGAGCTTTTGCCCGCCGACAAAATCCAGGCCATTTGTGACCGCACCGCCAAGGGCGGGGCCGAAATCGTGGGCCTGCTGAAAACCGGCAGCGCCTATTACGCCCCCGCCGCCAGCGCAGCCCAGATGGTGGAGTCCATTCTGCGGGATCAGAAACGCGTGCTGCCCGTGTGCGCGTGGCTCACTGGCCAGTACGGCCTCAGCGACATGTACATGGGCGTGCCCGTGGTGCTGGGGGCGGGTGGCGTGGAGCGCATCCTCGAACTGCAACTGAACGACGACGAAAAAGCCCACGTGAAAAAATCCGCCGAGGCCACCCGCGCCACCTGCGCGGAACTGAAGCTGTAGTTCATTTTTCTTAAGTCTATGCACGGTTTTTCGCCTTGTCGTACCCGTCACCCGAACAACAGAACGCCATCTACCCCCTCTCCCCTTTAATGGGGAGAGGGAACGATGTTGGAGTGCATAAACTTACACAAAATTAACTTGCCTTATTCAGTCTGCTCAAGCCGTAAGCGGGTTCTTGCGTCAAACAGGTGCAGTTTGTCCGCCGGGGCAAACCAGCCGCCCTGTTCCGGCGAGGCTTCGCCCGGTGGGCGGGTGACAAAAAATGGCAGGCCAAAGGGGGGCGAGAGCGTGAGCACCGCCGTGGCTCCCACAAACTCGCGGTGGGTGAGCGCCGCCTGCACGTGCAGGCCATCCGGTGCTTCAGCGCCGGTGGCGGGTAACCAGTGTTCGGGCCGTGTACCCGCCAGCAGCGCGGCCTGATCAGGCGGGCAAAGCAAAAGCCGCCCGCCCTCGCGGCGCACCGGCAGCAGCACCATGCGGGGCTGTCCCAGAAAACCCGCCACAAAGGCGTGGGCCGGGCGCTCATAAACCTCCTGCGGGCGGCCCACCTGCAACGTCTGGCCGTTTTTCAGCACCACCAGTCGGTCGGCCAGCGTGAGGGCTTCCACCTGATCGTGGGTGACGTAAAGCGACGTGACGCCCAGGGCTTTTTTCAGCTCCAGCAGTTCCTGCCGCAGCTCGGCCCGCAGGGCGGCGTCCAGATTGCTGAGGGGTTCGTCATAAAGAAAAAGTCGCGGCGCGCGCACCCAGGCCCGGCCCACGGCCACCCGTTGGCGCTGGCCGCCGCTGAGTGTGCGGGGATACTGTTTCAGCAGCGGTTCCAGACCCAGGCGCGCCGCCACGTCGGCCACCTTTTTTTCGGCCTCGGCTTTGGGTGTGCGCCGGGCTTGCAGCGGAAACATCAGGTTGCCCTTGACGGTGAGGTGCGGATAAAGCGCGTAGTCCTGAAACACCATGGCGATGTCGCGCCCCTGAGGCGGCAGGGCCGTGATGTCGCGCCCCCCCAGCGTGACGCGGCCGCTTTGCGGCGGCTGCAAACCCGCCAGCAGGCGCAACAGCGTGCTCTTGCCACAGCCTGAGGGCCCCACCACCACCACAAACTCGCCCTCGCCCGCCTCCAGAGAAAACGGATGCAGCCCCGCGCCGCCGTGAAACACGCAGGCGAGATCCTGGATGGAAAGCCAGGGGTTGGGAGAAGAAGGCGGAATCATCTAATCACCCGTTTCAGCCGCTTGCCGCAATGCCAGAAAAGCCTCTTTGAGCGCTGGTCGGACTGCGGAATCTGGCTCATTTACCACCAGTTCTTGATAAGTATCCAAAAACTCACTCCGTAGACGATGAAAAAAGTGCAAAAAATGTTTTAGAAATCCAAGGCAATCCAAGATGACGATTTCTGTCCCCCCTGTTTTCTCATAAAACTGGCAGGCATATTCAGCGGCATCTGAATCAATCCTGCAAGTGGTAACAAAAATGTAATTTTGAATGCGTGATTCAGCCTTTAATATCTTTTTTACCGCTGCATCAATATCTTGAATGGTAACTGGCTTCATTTTCATCTCATACGCCGTCACGACGGCATCATCGCCCGCCAAGCGGATTTCCACATCGCCAATTGAACCGGTTTGAAGATCGGCGGCGTTGTGGGAACAAAGCGCCAGCGCCTGTTCTCCCAGGAGGTCGCCGACAGCCCTGTAGGCTGCGGCCATGATCAATACGGGCAAGCGACTAGCATTTTTGCATGCCAAGTGCTGGCCGATGAGGGTTATGATGGCCTCGCTGGAAAGGGGTAATGCACCCTTAGGCTGCTCAACAGCACTTAAGAGTGAACCCAACCGAGATTGATTTTCATCACGCACGCGCAACAATATGCGCACTACCTCCACAAACAAAATGTCTGCCTTGATGCGTCCCTCCGCCACATCATCTAAAAGCAAGAGCGTTTTTTTGTACAGTTCCCTTGGACGCCCGACAAGTTCTTTGTCCGGCGACAGGGTTTCGCTGATGTTTCGAAATGTCGGCGTAAGAAAAGCAGTGGTCTGATTGCAGGGCAAATGCTGCGAATTAATGAAGGCAGACAGGTACTGTTCGTCATAGGTGCGGCCTGAGAAGCTGTCTGGTGTGCCGATTTCCGTGTAGGGCTTGCGAGGGTCAACAGAAGGATTGTCCAGCTTTGCCAGGAGGCAGGCCATGAGCAGTCGTACGCCCGCCCGATTACTTGTACATCGGCACACATATTCCACCCGCTCGCGAGCAGCAGCATCGGAAATAGCTGTTTCCTCGGTTGCTGAAGTTGCCCTGAGGTAGATGTCCTGGAGGGTTTCTTGAGGGGAGTGCTTTTGGGGAGAATTCATTCGAACAAGGATCCTTGTCCTGAGGGTTTGAAATTTGTCCAAAGAACTTCCTGGCGTAAGTCCTTGGTGGAATGAATGGTTTTGCTTGGGCCGATTATTTTGTGCCAGCAATTTGGTGGATACAACTCTTCCATCAACAGATGATCGTAACCAGAAACAGCGACCAAACCTTTGCAGGCACCCAAGACTTCGGCCAATTCCCGATGTTGAATTTCATCCATTTCAAATCCATAGGCTTTGGAATCTCCCCTGGTGGCGTGAAGGTATGGTGGGTCACAGTAAAACAAGGTGGTCTGACTGTCGTAAAGTCGAATGATATCCATTGCCGGACGGTTTTCGATTTGGACACGAATGAGCCGCTGAACAATGCTGTCGAGCGCATGGATGCCCCCCAGCCAGCGCGACACCACCCCTGACATGCCGCTTCTGCTTGTATCCTTGCAATTAGCCCAACGGCCAAGCGACGCGGTTTGAGCCAAGCCGGTGCGGGTTTGTCGCGCACGGATATAGAATCGCCGGGCACGCTCAACTTCGTCAACACCCAAGGTGGGTGCATTGATTGCGTGGTAATACTCCTCTCTGGCAAAAGGAGTCAGGGCAATGGCGCGGATAAGCACCTCATGCTGATCCCGTAGGACGCGGAAGAAGTTAACCACTTCCCCATCAATGTCGTTGTATGTTTCGACTGGAGACGGCTCTCGGTTCAGTAAAAC
The DNA here is from genome assembly GCA_964371695.1 of uncultured bacterium. Lineage (GTDB taxonomy): Bacteria > CAYJOG01 > CAYJOG01 > CAYJOG01 > CAYJOG01 > CAYJOG01. The sequence goes on along the minus strand of CAYJOG010000011.1, from coordinate 11,251 downwards.
AGCCGCTGAGCCTGAGAACGGCTCACAGTAATGATGGCATTTGGGAAGCAACGGCAGCAGCCAATCAAGGTGCGAATATTTCCCACCATACCACCCGAAGGCAATTTTTCGATCTCCACGAAATCGTAAAAAAACATTATCTGATATTTCTGGTTGATCAGCCTTTTCAAGATAAATGGGTGAAACGCCTCGCCCGGCACCCTTTTTGGGTGTAGCCGGATTTTTGTTGAGCTTTGGTTCAGCCATTTTGCTTCAAAAAGAGCATACGCCAAAGGCTCGCGTTTCTCTCTTTCCTACCGCACATTCTCAAACAGCGCCACGGTGTTGGCGCCGTGAAGGGTCATAAAAAACCGCCGTGCGTCGCCACCGGCGGTGAGCAACTCCCAGGGGCGGTCGCCAAAGGCGTCCCGCTGCAACTCCTGTATGGCCAGTGTGCTGCTGGCGGTTTGTGTGAAATCCACGTCGTAACTCACCAGCGTGTTGTCGTTGCGGTTGGTGACATAAACCCGCGCCCCGTTGGCAGAGGGGTAGCCGTCGAACACCCCCATGTCCTGGGGAAAATCCCCCGTGGCGGTGAGCACACCAAATCGGCTGGCGGTGCTCAGACTGGTGCCCGGCGCAATTTTTACCAGCGAGAGTTTGTCCACCTCCGAATACAGCACCCCCAGATAGTTGTCGCCCCCGTGCTGGAACAGTTGCAGGCCTGCGGGGGCTTCCAGGTCTTTGTTGAAGGTCACGATGAGCGTGCCCTCGATGGTGTAATCCTTGGCCAGGATGCGCTCGCCCTTGTATTGCACCGGCTCGCGGATCTTGTCGGCGTCTTCCACCGTGGTTTTTCCGCTGCTGGTGGTCACGAAGTCATAAAACGTCAGTTCACCCTTTTCCAGGTCCAGCACGCCGTGATAGGTGCGGTCGTCCGTGCCGTCGCCGTTGGTGTCCAGCAACACCGCCACGTGGGCCTGCAATGTGCTGGTGCCTGCGGTGTCGGTGTTTTTGAAGGTGGGGTCGAAGTTGAAGGTTTTGTCCTTGAACTTGAGCGCCGTGGCGGCGCTTAAGGGAATCATGTCGGTGTCCAGCGTGATTTTGGCGTCGTCACCGACCACATCCTTGATGTCGGCGCGGCTGCCCTTGATGCTGCTGACTTCTTTGGCGAAATCCGGCGTGGGCAGCGTCACGTCAATCTGATAAATGCGTTTCTGGTCAAAGGCGGCCACATACACCTTGCCCTCGGTCTCGTTCAGCGCCAGGGCGGGCACGCGACGGGTGAGGTTCTGCGCGGGGGGAATCTCCAGCTTGGTGGTGGTGAAGGTTCCGTTTTTGCCCACGGCGCTCACGTTGCTGATGCTGATGAACTGGCTGAGGCTTTTGGGTTTGCCGGTGTCAATGGTGCTCACCAGGGTATAGAGGCTGTCGCGGGTCGTGTCATAGACGATTTCATTGAGGGGGCCAAGGCCGCTGGTGTCAATGCGTTTGGTGGTGAGGATTTTGCGGGCGGCGCGGTCAATCTTGGTGAGCCAGCCCTCGCGGGCGTGGGTGACATAAATGTTCTCACCGTCGCTGGCGATGTAATTGGCTTCGCGGGGCACGTCCACCTGTCCCAGCACCGCCAGGGTGCCCGCGTCCAGCACCGTCACGCGGCTGAAGGCGATGTCGCCGCAGTTGCCCGCTGGTGTGGGGTCTGCCCCCAGGGGCGGGGGGGTGCTGCCTGCGTCGTCGGGGTCGCTGTTTTTGAGAAACTCGCACAGGTCGGGGTGCTGGTCGCCATCGGTGTCGGGCATGGTGTCCAGGTCGGCGCTCGCCACCACCAGCTTGCTGTATTGATTGGTGACCCACAGTTCGTTTTTGGCCACCACCATGGCCTTGGGAAAACTGCCGTTGGGAAAAGTGCTGGTGCTGGCGCTCGTCAGCATCAACGTGCGGTTGGGGTTTTTCACGTCCTGCGTGCTGCCGCCACCGCCGCAGCCATAAAGGCCAAGCATGAATAGGACGGCCATCCATGGCCCGTGGCTCCTGGATTTTTCGTTGCCTTGGCCGAGGATTCTTTTTCCCCCGAAAAGCCCTGGCTTCCGCGTCATGGCAAATCCACCAGCAGCTCTTCCTCTTTTTGCGCGCCCCCCACCGTGCGGGCCTTGAAGCGGTAGGTGTGTTTGCCGCTGGGGCGGGCCAGCACCTTGGTGAAGGTGCATTTCTTTTCGCCGCTGCACAGCTCCACGTCCAGAAAAAGACCATCTTCCAGAATCGCGATGCTGTCCATGCCCACCTTGCTGCTGGCCTTGGCGGTGAGCACCAGCTTGTCGCCGTCCTGATAATGCCCCAGGTCCATTTTGGGCAGTTCCAGATTTGGGTCGTGGCTGGGCAACTCGCCGGGTTTTTCAGAGG
>CAYJOG010000011.1:0-8862 GCA_964371695.1 uncultured bacterium | reverse complement strand
AGAGGCCATCATTTCGGCAGGCACGGTGCCGGCCACCAGGTCTTTGTTCAAAAAGTCAAAGGCCCCCAGGGGCAGTAACGTGTTGGCGTCTTCAATCTTGTTGAGCACATAGACCCGCGCCACGTTTTTTTCCACCTGGGCGGTGAACACCTCGCTGGCGCTCTTGCCCTCGGTGTTGGTGGCCAGCAGGGTGAGGGTGCGCTGAGGGCTGTCCACCGATTCGAGCACAAACACGGCACGGCACACGGGGGCCTTGGGACACTCGCGGCGATAGAGCAGCTTGCCGGTGGCGTCAAAGGCGGCGATGTCCTTGACGGCGGCGGCGTCGCTCGCCAGGGCCTCCACCTGAATCTTCTCCTGATAGGTGAGCACGCTCAGGTGATCCAGCGTGATGGCCTGTGCATGAGGCAAAAAACCCGCCAGCAGCAGGGGAGCAGCAAATACCAGTTTTCGCACGGGCGGAGTTTATAACATTCCGCCCCGCCGTCATCCCCCGGTGACCGGTTTTCCACCTTGGGGCGGGAAGACGGTGCGGGTATGGTTTTTTGCTTTTCTCACCAGAGGCGGGCGAGGACGCCCGCCCCACTGAGCAAGAAAGCTGTTTTGTAGTGGGGCGGGCGTCCTCGCCCGCCATGAAAACCAGATTGGCCGCAGGTTCTTTCCCCTCCGGCTTAACTCCCCAACGTCAGCAGCCCATTTCTTTCCTTCACGCTGGCCAGATAATCTCCCACAGCTTTTTCGCCGGTGAGGTCGGGGCGGATGAGGCGCACCAGGTCGTCCACCGGCCTCACGCCCATCAGCACCTGATCCTTCAGCAGCGTCCATTCCTCGGCTTCGTCGCGGGGCACGCGATAGGGCGAAAACGCCACCGACAATTCCACCCCCGGCGAAAGCCGCAGGGGCGCGCCCCCCTCGGCGGCGCTGATCGCCTTGAGCAAACCAAATGCCTCGCGTTCGTCGCGGGCGCGGCGGCGGCACTGGCGGGATTTGTGCTCACGCAGGCGCTGATCCTTGAGTTCCTGGTGATAACCGCTGGTGCTGGTGCGCCGCCCCCGCAGGGTGTCGGGGTCCAGGCCGTTTTCGCGGGCCGCCATGTCCCACTCGGTTTCGATGGCCTCGTGGTGCTCGGCCACAAAGGGGTTGGGTGTGAGGTAATCCACGGTGTTCTGAAAATCCCCGCCCCGCTCGATGGGCACCTTGATGGGTTCGGTGACGCTACGACGGATGGATTTGTCCCACTGGCCCTTGAGCACCAACTGGCTGAACCCCAGCTCCATGAGGTTGAAGTTGCGCCCGGTGAGCTTCAGGTTCAGGGCCTGCTGGCGGCTCAGCAGGGTTTCGTCCACCGGTGGTTTCACACCGCCCGCAGCGCGGCGGTTCACCACCAGCACCACCGGAATGCGGCCATAACGGTTGACCATACGCCCCGCCGGGGCGTCGTTCACGCCTTCAAAAAGCGGCGCAGTGTCATCAAACACCGCCATGCGGCTGGGCAGGGGCGCGCCCGCGTCGCGCCAATAGACAAACGTCGGCGTATAACCATAGGTGCGCCAGCGGGGTTTGCCGTTCTCGCCGGGCAAAAGGGCCTCGTGCACAAAAGCTGCCAGTTCGCCGGGGGTCTCGGCGTGGGCGGCGGCCCACCAGGCGTTGGGGGCCAGCGCCTGCATGGCCCAGCGGCGGCCCTGGCCCGTCACGGCGCACTTGATGGCGCTCACGCCACACAGGGTGGCCAGGCGGTTGGCTTCGTCAAAAGTTTCGTCCCAGCGGCTGTCTTCCAGCAGGTGAAAAAAGGCGCTTTCTTCGGTGGGCGTGCCCCCCAGCAGCACGCGGTGGGGCGGCGGTGTATAGGCGGGGCTGAGCAGGTCCACCAAAGGCCGCACCAGGTTGGCCGCCTCCATCACCTGTGTCATCACGTCGGCCTCGCTCAGGCGTTTCTTCAGCGCTTGGCGCAGATAACCCATGTGGCAGCCGTGGTAATAAGCCAGCAACTCGCTGGTGGCGGCGTCGTGGGTGGGGTTTTCTTCGAGCAGAAAGGGGTGGGACATGTGGGTCTCCTTGTGGGATTTGGTGTGATAAAGGTGAATTCATTTTTTGGTGGCGCAGGCGTCCCGCCTGTGCAAAACAAAGAAAAATCCTCTGTCTTTTCCGAATGATCAAACACGAACAACCTGTAGAATGAGGTTTGTGACAATTCGTCGCCGCCGACTGCCACACATTTACACGCCGGGGGCTACATACTTTGTTACATGGAGAATTGCTTCTGGAACATCAGAACTGTCTGAAACAGAGAAAACAATCACAAGCAACGCTTTGCAATTTTTCAAAGACCAGCGCTATCTGCTGTATGCCTTTGTGGTGATGGATGATCATGTTCATGTCGTTCTCACCACCATGGCCCAATATCCACTTGAAAAAACCCTCCATTCCTGGAAGTCTTTTTCCAGCAAGGCCATTGGAAAACATCGTGGAAAAATGGGGATTGTTTGGCAAGATGAATCTTTTGACCGGCAGGTAAGGGACGAACAAGACATGTTGGAAAAAATGCAATACATTCTTGGTAACCCCAAAAAGCGGTGGCCTGAAGCGGCGGATTATCCATGGGTTTGGGCCGAAGGTTTTCATTCATAAAATATTTTGGTTTGTTTTTTATTCAAGGCAGGCAAGATGCCTGCCCCACCAAAAAATTTTCAGGAAAGGCTTTTGGGGGAAGGCCTGTTCTGGAGGCGCAGTTCTGGTGACATAGTTCTGGTGGCAATGTTCTGGTGGCGCAGGCGTCCCGCCTGTGCAAAACAAAATAGATAAACCCTTTTTTCACAAACTCGGCTTTTGGGGGTGGTTGTAATACACCGCCTTGGCGGCGTAGCGCAGGGCGTCGGTGAGGTGGGTGAGGTCGGGGTTGGTTTTGTCCAGCGTCTCCGAGCCGGGCCGGTAGCGGGTTTCTTCCAGGTCCATCATCAACAGGCGGCAGCGTTCGTGAATCAGCACCTCGTCGCGGCTGAACTTGGCGTTCAAGAGCACCACCGTGTCGCGCACCGAGGGGTTGTGGGTCCAGGTGGCCTCGTGATAGGTCCAGGGAAAGGCCGGTTTGTCCCGCAGGATTTCCCGCACAATCTGCCAGTCGTTGTAACGGCTGCGGGTGTCGCCGTGGTGGCCTGTGGCGTCGCCCGCCACCACCCATTCGCGCACACGGCGCTCGGCGGGCAAGTCTGTTGCCATGCGGCGCACCGCCTCGCCCACCACCTCCCACGTGTTGCTTTTGGGCAGGCGTATTTCATCGAACACCCACAGCTTTTCCTCCCACCAGTGGCACAACAGCGCGCTGCCCAGCATGTTGAAATCCAGCGACAGCAGCACCGGCAGGTTGGGGGTGTAATCCTGTTCTTCGCCCGTCACCGCGTGGCGGGCGCGGTCAAATTCATGCACCACCTGCAGGGTTTTGTCTTCCACCCACTGGCCCTGAAACTCGCGGGCCAGCGTGGTGGGGTCGTAACTGTCCCGCAGGTCTTGCAGATAATCCGCAGGCAGGTGCGGATTGTGGGCGCTGGTGACGCCGGTAATCAGTTCCCTGTCCCGCGCCCGGGCGGGTTTTTCGGCCACGTCGCGCACAAAAAACCGGTGCATCCAGTCGGCTCCGCGCCCCGGTGTGCTGGTGAGCAGAATCTGCCGCAGCCCCTCACCCACGCGCACGCGACTCTTGATGATTTCCCACGCCTCCACCGGCACGTCGCGGCCTTCGTCCACCCAGGCGGCGGCCACGTTCAGGCCCCTCATGCGGTGCATCGCGCCGTCGTCCTGCACACCAAATGCAAATCCGAACCCCTGCCGTGGTGCGCCGTTTTCATCGGTCTCGCCGGGCCAGGTGAACGTGAGGCGGTGATAGGGATATCCCTTGTAAACCGTCTCGAAACCCAGTTCCGCCGCCATGTTCTGAAGCGGAAACACGATGTTGCGCAAGAGCTGATCACGCGATCCGGTGGCAATGAGCACCGGATGAGGAAACGCCTCGCGGGAGAGAAGCGCTGTTTTGAGCGCCCCCACAAAACTCTTGCCCGCTCCCACGCCGGTGATGAGCGCCAGGTTTTTGGTGCGGCTGTCAAAAAACCGCTGCTGGTGGGGCAGCAGCGGCACGGGGCTGATGAAGGGGGCTTGAGGTGGCATCCACAAAAGCCGCACCGGGCGGCGGAAGAACAGTTGTGCATGCCCCGCCCTGAGGCGGTGGGTTGCCGTTGAAGCAGGCACGGGAACCGGCGCATCGGCGGGGCGTGATGTTCAACATAGGCATCCTTCTGAACAAACCAAGGGATTGGTTCTTATACTTCTGATTCACCCATGAAAAGATTCACTCAACTCTGGAAATTGGCGGTTGCTGGCCTGATGTTGTTGTCGTGCGGCGCGCCCACGGCCCAGGCGGCGCAAAAAGTGCGCTGGTATGTGCCCATGGGTTATGCCTCGCTGGGGGTGAACTATCACCGCGTTTACGACGCCTTCAACAGCATGGTGAAGGGCGTGGCGCAGAAAACGGGTTACGACGGCTCGCTGGAAATCCTGCACAGCCACGAACTGGCCATGAAACGCGGCAAGCCCGGCAACGTGGTGGCCATGGACGAAGCCATGCGTCTCACCCGCGAGAAAAAGGCCGAGCTGATTTATCTTTACCCTGAGGAATACATGCTGCACGACGTGCTGCGCCAGCAACTGACGCCTTTTCTGGGCTGGACGGTGAAGGGCCAGACCTATGGCCAGGCCTGCCTGTTTGTAGACAAACGCCGGGGCCTGAAGGGCGTGGCGGCGCTGAAGGGCAAACGGCTGAACGGCCTCACGGATTACGTCACCGTGCGGCGTTTGCTGTTTGAGGGCGGCGTGAACGAACCGCTGGAAAAGTTCTTTGGCGGTTTTGATTTTCACGCCAATCCGGCGGTGGCGCTGGAGAAGTTGCTGAAGGGCGAAACCGACGCGGCGTATATGGGTTGGCAAAAGTGGCTGTTTGTGCAAAAACAGAAACCAGAGTTCAAAAACGCCGGGCCTTTGGTGTGTCGCCCCGGCGAGCCGATGGTGTTTCTGGCCACCCGCCGCGACATGCCCCCGGCGGTGCTGGACAAATTGGCGCAGGTGCTGGCAAATGCCCACCGCGATCCATCCTTTGCCACGGTGCGCTGGTTTTTTCTGGCGTTTCAGGGGTCGTTGTTCCGCACCCCGCCGGATTATCTGAAGCAATACGAAGCGGCCTTTGAAGACGCCCGCAAACGGGGCTGGGCCACCGAGGCCAAACGGTGGTTTGACACCAGCGCCCCGGCGCGCTTCAAGGCGTGGGCCAAGACACACCCGCAGCCGGGGGACTGAGCCGCTGGTTGGTTAACCAGCACCCCGCGCCCCCCAGCAAAATCCCCAGCCACACGCCGCCACAAAAAAGCGGCAGCCAGGGCCAGTGCCAGGGGAAATAATCCAGCGCCACCCGGTGTTGGCCTGCGGGCACGCGCAGCGCCATGAACGCCCCAAAGGCCCGGCGGATGGGGGCGGGTTTGCCGTCCACCGTGGCGCGCCAGCCTTGGTCCCAGTTCTCCAGCACCACCAGCAGGGTGGTCTGTGGGGCCTTCACCGACAGGCGCATCTGGTGGGTCAGGGGGCGGCGAAAACCCGTCACGCCGTTCTGTGGGTCAATCGCTTCCGGCGGTGAAGCATTTTCTTCCAACAGACCGTCCAGTCCGGTGGCGTCAGCCTTGGGCAACAACACGGTGAGGCGGGGGTTGAGGGGCTGCCCGCGCAGCACGCCGCTGGGCGAAAGCGTTGCGGGGTAAGTGCGCACCGTGGGGGCCAGATAGGCCACCGGCAACGGGTTTTTCACCGAATAAAGCCGCAGGGAACCGGTGGGTTTGCCGGTGGCGTCGGCGGACCTCACCGTGGCCAGCAAATGTTGTGCCGCGCAATAGGGCGCAGGTGGGTTTGACACCGAAAACTGTGTGAGCACCCGCACGCCATAAAGCTGGCAGAACTCACCAGGAGGCAGGGTGTTGTTGGCGGCGTGAAAGTGCAGATAGGCCTTGGCCAGCGGCACATCAAAAATCGTGTTCAGCTCTTCGCGCCAGGGCAGGGAAAGGTCGTTTTTTGCTTGGAGGGAAGGCAGAAATCGCCCGCCGTGCAGGTGTTGTTTGGCCACCCTGAGATAGTCCGGCTCGCGCCGCAGCAGCGCGGCGGGATGGTTGGTGGTGAAATGCCCCATGGGAATCAGCAGCGAAACCGCCATCAGCCCCAGCCACAGCGCCTGCTTTGTCCGGGCCTGTTCCCGCCCCAGATAACCCAGGGCGATGGCCGCCCCCAGCACACCATGTCCCGCCGCCACCGCCGTGGCGACCGTGCGAAAAATGCCGCTGCTTTTGGCGGCATAAAACGCCCAGTCGTGCTCGGCCCGGCCCTGCAAAAACAGCTTGGCCAAAAACCCGAAACCCTCCCCGGCATAGGCGCGGTGCAGCAGGTCCAGAAACAGGTTTTCCATGGGGCCGCGCAACACCAGCAACAGCAGGGCGCTGAGCAGGGCCAGACCCATCACCCACCGGGCCAGCACGCCGGGGGGTTGTTTCTCTTCGGTGAGTGTTTCACCGGCCATGGCCACCGCCACACTCAGGGCGCAGGTCATGACAAAAAAGAAGCGCCCCGGGTGGGCAAAGGCGTGGAACAGCGGCAGGTTGAACACCACCAGCCCCACCGGCGTGCGTGCGCCAAAAGAAATCACCAGCCCCAACAGGGCGATCAGCAAAAACGCGACAGCAGGGCGGCCCAGCCGCCGCCTTGCGGAATACAACACCAGCGTGAGCGCGGCGAAACCCACATAACCCGTGCTCTCGCCCCAATAGGCCCCGTTGGCCCAGTGGGTGTTGCTGAAAAAGCTGCCGAACAGGTTGGGATAAAGCGAGGCCAGCACGTGTGGCGGCCCCATGGGAAACCCCACGTTCCACCGCCAGTGCCACGCGGCCCTTTCTGCCCCCATGCCTCCCAGCATGAAGGGCAACAACACAATGGCCGCCGACAACGCCCCCACGCCCCAGGCTCCCAGCAGGCCCACGAGTGCCTGCCCCGGCTGGCCGGGCAGGCCGCTCAATCGCTGGTCCCGGCGCACCCATCCCCAGGCGGCCCACAGCGCCAGCGTCATCAGGCAGGTCATCAGGTCCCATTGCAGGTTGAAGCCCATGAACTGCAAGCCCACCGCCCCGGCCATCACAAACAGCCACAGCGGCTTGCGCGTGGCCAGCCAGTTCAGCGCCCCCGCCAGCACCAGGGGCGCCCAGGCCAGCGGGGGCAGGTCCTGGGGATGATCAAAGTTCACCTGGGCGTAACCACTGAGCATGAACAGCACCGCCCCCAGCGCGGCGGCAAACCGGCTGCCCGTGAACGACAACCGCGCACTGACATAAAACACCCAGCCCAGCATCAGGAACATGCCGAGAAAACTGAAGCGGAACGAATCCAGCGGATCGGGGATCAGGTAAAACGGCAGGTTGAAGGGATAAAAAGGCCAAGTGGGGGCGAGAAAAATGTCCGTGGGGGCCCCCGCGCCCACCTGCGGATCCCACAACGGCAACAACCCCCTGAAGAAATGGTGATGCAAAAAAACGTGTCGGGGCAGGTTCACGTTGATGTTGTCAGCGTGCAGGGGCAACTGGCCTTGCCCCACCAAGGGCCAGCACACCACCACCGCCAGAGCGCTGAGCAGCAGCAACCAGGGAATATCCTGCCGACCAAGGCGGTCTTTGATCCAGGGAGGTGTCATGGCAGGGGTCGCCGCAAGGCGAAGTGCTGATACCAATTCTAATCCAGCGATGGCAGGAAACCGCCGGAAGGGCGGGCTGTCAGGAAACCGGGATGAACCAAGGAAGGGATCAGAAGAATTGGTATGAATTCATATCGGCCAGATGCAAATGTTTCTTTTGTCCAGCCCTGCATCAAGGGCAAACACGGGCGCTCAACACTTCATTCACACAGGCCCATAAAATAAGCCCATGCGTCGAATGATTTTCTGTTTCCTGCTTCTGACGGTTTTTTCGCCCCGGCTTTTGTGTGCGGCATCTCTGCCCACGCACCGGCCCAACAAAAACATCCTGGTCATTGCCCACCGCACCGCCATGCGCTTTGCGCCGGAAAACACCCTGGCGGGCATTCGCAAGGCCATTGAAATGGGCGCGGACTACATTGAGCTGGACGTGCGCACCAGCAAAGACGGCGTGCCCGTGCTGATGCACGACGACACGCTCAACCGCACCACCAGCGGCACGGGGCCGGTGTCTGCGCGCACGCTCGCCCAGATCAAGGCGCTCAGCATCCGCACCACCAACCCCGCCTATCGGGGCGAAAAAGTGGCCACGTTGGAGGAAGCCCTTGCGGTGATGAAAGGCAAAACCTGTTTTTATTGGGACGCCAAGGAACCCCCCACCGCCGCCATGGTGGCCCTGGTGAAAAAATATGGCTTTGGCCGCGATTGCGTGGTGATCACCACCGGCGAGGACACCGCCCGCGCCCTGGCGGCGTTGTGGCCCGAAGCGCCCCTCATGCCCCACTTCAGCACGGCGGCAGAGGTGGCGTCCCAACTGGCCCGTTATCCGCACCTGCGGGCGCTGAACAGCGACGCAGGCAAGCTGGACGCGGCCGCCGTAGACGCCGCCCACGCCCGGGGCGTACTGGTGTTCACCAACGCCCTGGTGTGGCAGGACCAGCCCCGGTTTTACCAGAAAATCATGGCCGAACTGGGCAGCGACGGCATTCAGACCGACGGCCTGGACAAGGTTTTTGCCCTGCGCCGCAAGTTGCAGGCACAGCCGTAGTGGTTCATCCGGTTTGAAATGAGTAGCAGCGATGTCCTCATCGCTGTTGTAT
>CAYJOG010000010.1:16577-17830 GCA_964371695.1 uncultured bacterium | reverse complement strand
AAGGTTGTGGGGCGGAGAGGGTGGGATTCGAACCCACGTAGGGCTATAAACCCTAAGCGGTTTTCAAGACCGCCGCCATCAACCACTCGGCCACCTCTCCAGAAACATCATTATATAAGGCCGCGCCAGCCCTTCCGGCACACCCGATCCCCCTTCCCCGCAAAACCCAGAGCAGCCAGAAAACTCCTAGCCGATCAGTAACTTCCCCGGTCGCTGGGGGCTTTTTCTCCTTCGGGGGCGCTGGGTGCGGCGGGGGCCTGCTCGGCAGCGGCTTTTTGCATGGCCTCCATCATTTTGGTGATGGTTTCCTGTGTCTGGGCTGATTTTTCGGTGTCGCCTATTTTGTCAAAAAGGGACTTGGTTTCATAAAGCGTGGAAACATCCCCATTGGCGAAAGCCAGGGCGTTTTCGGCATCGGCTTTAAGTTTTTTGGCAGGTTTGCCCAGTTTCTGCCCCAGTTGCGCCCGCAACAGGTAATACTGCCCCACCTGCGCCTGGGGCGCCGTGGCGGGTTGCCCCTGCACCACCTCTGGCGGCGTTTCGGTGAGCGTGATGGCCTTGTTGATGCAGGCCAGCGCTTTATCCAGATCATCGGTGGCCACCTTGGCGGGCTTCACCGGCTCCACCGAAGCACTCAGGCCAGCCGAACCACTCAGGGATTTCATGCGTTCCTGAGTTTTCTGGGCGGCGTCCTGCTCAGCCTTGTTTTTGGCTTCGTCATAACGGGCTTCATAGGACTTGCACAGCAGGTAGTGGCGCACCGCCTCACGGGGTTCCTGCTCCACAGCCTTTTCATACAACCGGATGCGTTCGGTGGGGTCGGCCACGCCCTTGCCGTGGGGGGGCTGACGGCGTTCATACCGAAAGGCGTTGAGCAGCGGATCCCGCAGCACCGGCACCGCCTTGCTCACTTCGCGGTTGCGCCACGCCTGAAAAAGCGCGTCTTTGGACTTGACCTTGAACAGGATGTGCCGGGCGCTGGCGGTTTCATAGGCTTCGCGCACTTCTTTTTCAGACACCGTGATTTTGGGCGCTTTTTTGCTGGCGCTGTTGGCGGCGGTGTTTTCAGCCGCCTTGGCCTTTTTTTCGTCCAGCAATCGCTGGCGAATAACCGGGGCTTCTTTTTCGAAATCTGGCCCCCTGGCTTCTTTTTTGCCATAGACATAAATCAGGTGATAACCAAAGTCGCTTTTCACCGGCGCGGTCATCACCCCCACTTTGGTTTTGAATGCCGCTTCTTCAAAGGGTTTGAC
>CAYJOG010000010.1:11283-16567 GCA_964371695.1 uncultured bacterium | reverse complement strand
GGGTTTGACCATGCGGCCCCGGCCAAACTCGCCCAGGTCACCGCCGCTGGTTTTCGAGCCGGTGTCTTCGCTCACTTTTTTGGCTTCTTCCATGAACGCCTGCTCGCCTTTGCCTTTGAGCTTGGCGTAAATGCGATCTAACCGGCGCTTGACCCGTTTTTCGTCGCCGTTCATTTCCTGGTCCGTGATGAAATCCACCGCCGCCTTGATTTTGAGCTGGTCCACCACGTCCTGGTTGTACTGCTCAAAGGAGTACCCCTCCGCCACCCGCGAGAACTCCTGCTTGCAGGCCTTGCGTTTGTTGGTGGCCGCCAGCAGGCCAGACCCCTGCCCCGCCTTGCTGCCCACCTGAGCCAGCACACTGGTGCAGATCTGGTCCAGAATCTTGTTTTGCTCTGCTTCGTCATAATCCAGGCCGTTTTCGGAATACACGTTCAGCATCAGGGCCCGGTCGCCCAGCATGTCCACGGCCCGGCTGAGATAGGCCACGTGCATGACAGGGTTGACCGACATGCCGCTCTGCTCGGCGCGGGCTTCGTCCATGCGCGCCATGTTTTCCATTTCCAGGAAGGAAAACTTGCGACCCATGAGTTCGGCGGCGGTGCGGGCCGGGTTGAGCGCCCCGCTGCCGCCAATGCCAAGCTGGCTCAGGATGGGGCCAAGGCCCATCAGAAACACGCTCATGCCAAAGACAATGATCATGAGGTAGATGAGCCAGGTGAGGTGTTTGCGAATGAAGGTGATGACCATTTTTTATCCCATGAAAAAAAGGCGCGCCTTTGCCGGAGCGCCGCAGGTGCGGAGTTTAGTGTCCGGGGGCTGCTTTGACCAGTGGGGGCGTTTTCAGGCCGTTTTTCATCTGCCGTCTAAACTTGATGGGTATAAATGGCCGAACTATATTTCATCCGATGCAGCCAAAAGTTGTCATATTTCTGCCGATGTACAACGAGGTGGGCTGCATCACACCTCTTCTGGGTCGGCTTGAGCAGACCCTGAGCGGGAAGGTGGACTACAGCATCACCATCGTGGACGACGGCTCCAGCGATGGCAGCGCTGAAAAGGTGCGTTGTCATCCGCTGTTTGTTGCGGGCAAGGTCACCTTGCACCAGCACGAGGTAAACCGGGGCCTTGGTGCTGCACTGCAAACCGGGGTGGGACTTTTGGCCAAAAGTGCGCTGCCCGACAACACCATCATTGTCACCATGGACGCCGACAACACCCACGACCCAGCCACTATCCACGACCTTCTGCCCAGGCTGGAACAGGGCAAAACCCTGGTCATCGCCAGCCGTTATCAGCAGGGTGCTGTTTCGGCCAATGTTCCGTGGCACCGCCAGTTGCTCAGCAAAGGAGCTTATCTGCTGATGCATTTTTTGCTGCCCGTGGAAAACGTGCGGGATTACAGCTGTGGCTACCGAGGTTACCGTCTGGGACTGCTGCGCAAGGCCGCCGATTTTTTTGGAGAAAACCTGCTCACCAGCATGGGGTTCAGTTGCATGGTGGAGCTTCTGGTGAAATGCGCCGTGGTGGGCGCTGAGATAGATGAAGTGCCCATCAAGTTTGACTATGGCCTCAAAGAAGGGGCCAGCAAGATTCGCTTCATGCGCACGATTCTGGGATACGTGAAGCTGGGATTTGCCATGAGGAGGCACCTGAATCAATACAAAGCAGGCGCACTTGCCCTGAGGAAAACCTGAGGGGTGCCGCCATCTGATCCCTCGAAACGGGACATCCGGCTTATCTCCTGTCTCGCGCTGCTGGCCCTTGTGGTGCGCTTGAGCCTTTCTTGGCGCGGGTTTTATGGCATGGAGTCCACCTATGAATTTGTAATGGCCCGTATGGGCTGGGCCGATGCGATGCGCGCCATGGTGAAGTCTGGCCACGCGCCGCTGAACATGATTCTGCTCAAGCTGTGGGCGCTGCCCGGTGATGGTGAACGGTGGATGATGACCCTGCCTGCTCTGGAAGCGGCGCTCGCGGTGATTGTGGCGTGGCACACCTTGTGGCAAGCCAGGGGGCGCGCCGCCGCCCTGTGGGCAGCAGGCTTCACAGCCTTTTCGCCCATGTTGCTGCAAGTAGCCATCAGCCCGCGGTTTGAAAACACCCTGCTGCTGCTGGGCTGGCTCAACCTTTGGTCACTTCAAAGACTCACAGACCCGGAGCGGCAAAAAACCTGCCTCGTCGCCATGGTGCTTTTTCCCCTCACCGCCATGCTGGGCGCCTTCACATTTGCCTATTGGTATCTGTACATGGCCCCCGTTTTGCTGTGTCTGGTTTGGCAGGGCATCGGGCCACTGCATCGCCGGTTGCTGCAGGCGGGAATAAGCGGGTTGCTCATGCTGCCCATGGTGGTGGTGATATTGGGCCAGGCCCCCACCTATCTGCCGCCCAAGGGCGGGCTTTCCGCCTCGTTGTTGTTTCACCGGCTGACAGAAACCACCTTCGCCTGGTGGGGGGGCTATCACCTCAACTGGTTTGAGAATTCCTCACCCGCCTCGGTGGGCAAGTGGATTCTGGCGGTTTCTCTGGTGGCCGTGGCGGTGGCGGCGACCCGCACGCCCCGTGGCTTTGGCCGCACCGCAGCGATCATCAGCATGGGAAGCCTGACCCTGGCCGTGGCCGCCTTTGTGCTGCGAGGCCTGCCGCTCACACCGAAATATCTTGTCTTTCTTGCCCCCCCCGTTGCGGTCTGGCTTGCAAGCACATTGCCCCAACCCTGGCCAGCGGCGCGTGTGGCCTGCGCCCTGATGGTGGTGGTGTGGGGCCTTGGGGTGTTCACGCTGCATGGGGCCATTCACCGCCCCCGCAACAACCGCACCGCCGTGGCCCTGCTGGCCAAACGCATCAAAAAAGGCGAGGCCGTGTATGTCATCCCCGCCAGTTTTGCCAATGTGGTGACCTATTACGCTCCGGCGCTCACCGTGCGCGGCCTGCCCAAAGACCACGACTACATGAAAGACGCTTATGGCGAAAACCTGACCCCCGCCAAAGCCCGCCGCCTGGCCGCCAGTTTTCCGAAAGGGAAAAGGGTGTGGCTGTTCTACGCCCAGGGCTACGGCCCCTACACCGACCGGCGCGGCTGGCTGCACGCCGCCATGACCCGGCGCTTCACACCCGTGGAACTGACCACCTTTGCCGAGGACAACTACTTCTCACCCCGCGCCAAGCTGGTGTTGTACAGGCCGGTTAAGGCAACAAGTCAAAACCCATAACAAACCGGGTTAGTGCAATTATCCGCTATTTCGCCTTTTTTTCCTTGAGCGCAATGGCGTCGGGGCCGATTTTTTTGCCCTTGGCCTTGCTGTAATGCTTGCCGGATTTGGCGTTGGAGGAATGTTTGCCGCCATTCTTGGCCTTGGCGCCGGTGCATGTTTTGGCACCATGACAGCCCCTTGCGCCGTTGCAGGCCATGGCGGCCCCCACGGGCAAGGTCGCCAGCAAACCGGCGGCGAAGAGGACTCTGAGGGATTTGCGGTTCATGGGGGCCAGTTTAAAGCCAATCCCCGGAGAGGAAAATCAATCGCAAAAACTCGGTGGGGTGGGCGTCCTCCCCCGCCTCAAAGAAAAAGCCAAACCGACAAAAACATCAATCCCCAAAACTCGTCATGGCCGATCGGGCGGCCAGTATCAGCGGGTGTTTTTTGGGCACATCCTTGCGGCGGCTGGTGGCTTCCTTGAGTGAGACATGGGTGATGATCCCCCCCTGCTCCACCACGCAGCGCCCGGCCACGCCCCGCCACAGCAGGTTCACCGCTGTGTGGCCAAAAGACGTGGCCAGCAGCCTGTCTCGCGCCGTGGGGCTGCCGCCCCGCAGCAGGTGACCCAGCACCGTCACGCGGGCTTCCAGTCCCGTAAGGCGTTGCAGGCCCCGCGCCACCACCTCGCCGACGCCCCCCAGACGCTCCGGGTGGGTGGGGTCGTCGGCCAGCAGTTTGGCCACCACGCCTTTGCCCTTTTCCCGCGCCCCCTCGGCCACCACCACAATGCTGAAGCACTTGCCCTCACCCTGGCGGCGGGTGATGAACCCGGCGGCTTTTTCCAGGTCAAAAGGAATCTCCGGCAGCAGGATCACATCGGCCCCCGCCGCCACGCCGCTGTAAAGGCCAATCCAGCCGCTGTCGCGGCCCATCACCTCGGCCACCATGATGCGGTGATGACTCTGGGCCGTGTTGTGCAGGCGGTCCAGACATTGGGCGGCAAACTCCACCGCCGTGTCAAAGCCCACGCTGTGGTCGGTGCCCCACAGGTCGTTGTCAATGGTTTTGGGCACGCCCACAATGCGCAGGCCCCGCTCGGCAAAAGCCTGCGCCAGCTTCATGGTGCCGTCGCCGCCCACCACCACGCAGCCATCCAGCCCCAGCTTTTTGTAGTGCTTCACCACGTCGGCGGAACGGTCTTTAAAACCGCCCTTGCCATCGGCCATGCGAAAAGGATTGTCGCGGTTGGTGGCCCCCAGAATGGTGCCCCCCGCCGTGAGAATCCCGCTCACGCTGTTCCAGTTCAGTTCCTCCGCCTCACCCTCCATGAAACCCTTGAAGCCATCGTGAAATCCGAACACCCGAATACCGTGATCCAGCAGGGCCGATTTGGTCACGGCCCGCAGCACGGCGTTCAGGCCGGGGCAGTCGCCGCCGCTGGTGAGCACACCCATGCGCTTGAGGGACGGTTTTTTGGAGGAAGACGCAACGGACATGGGCGAAGTTTAATCGGGGCAGGATTTTTTTCGCAGCGAACAAACCGATACCATGAACAGATGCGCAGGGGTGCCATGGTTTTGTCGCAGCGGACTGCCTCTATAGGTCTGCTGGCGCTGAGTCTGTGGTGGCCATTCTCCGCCCAAGCCCATACCCCCAGAGGGGGGGCTGACCCGTTCGGTGAAGCCCGCAAAAAACTCATGGCCATTGCCCCCAGCAAGTTGGTGTGGGAAAACCCCAAGGGCCTGAAAGTTGTGGCCAACAAGGTTTTGCCTTTTGGGGGGCTGCCCCAGATGGATTTGCTGGAATCGCTCTTGGGCACCCCCTTTCAAATCGTTGGCACAGATGCCCCCCGCCACCTGCATCTGGTGGAGACTTTCATCATTTCTGACGACAAAAACCTGCCCTTGGTGATGGATGCCAACACCGGTTGCCCCCCAGGCAAAACAACCTGCCGCCAAGTGATCACAATCCTGAAAACCACCCCTCTTTCTGCGCCCGACAGACTGGCACTGGAAACCGCCTATGAATATCTGGTGGACGCCGGCCTGATGGGCGCAAACCGCAAAGCACCACCATGAGCGACCGTC
>CAYJOG010000010.1:0-11273 GCA_964371695.1 uncultured bacterium | reverse complement strand
GTCTTCTTCAAATGCGTTTTACGGCGGCGTTTCTGCTGGCCATGGCTGCGGTGCTGGCGCTGGTGACGGGGTTTGGCCTGGCGGTGGTGCGGCGTCAGGTGGCCGCCCAGTGGCAGGAGCGTTTTGAGCGTACAGCCGCCAGCACGCTGGCCAGTCTGAAAACCGCCCGCGAAAGCCTCTCTCAAAAAGCCCAGGAGGCCGCCCGGCAAAACACATCGGGCGCACCTGCCCCATCTTCCCCTTTACTGTCTTCTCCCACGGACCCCATTCAGGAAATTTTCGCCATCAGCGGTAAGCGCTTGAGCGGCCCCCTGCTGCACCCCGCCACCCTGCCCGGCGGCGACGCCGTTTTTTCGGCCCTGTGGCGCAAGGCCATGACCACCGGCAAAAGCAGCGGGTTTGAATGGTGTGCCGGAGCACGGGTGTGCGTGGTGAGTTATCGATTGCTGCACAACGGCCAGACCGTGACGGGGGCGGCCCGCTGGGCCACCGTGCTGGAAGATCGTTTTCTGAACAACCTGGCCAGCCAGACAGGCGATGAATTTGCCCTGGTTTATCAGGGGCAGGTGCTGCACGCCACGCTGCCCCTGACACACCGGTGGATTGGCACCCTGCGGCCCTGGCTGGGTGCGCCAGACATGGACAGGGAGTTCCACGGCCAAAGCCTGCGGGCGCGGGCCTTTGCCATTCCCGTGGCGGGTCGCCGCCCCCTGTGGGTGGTGATGCTGCACCACACCGCCACCGAGCAGGCG
The DNA here is from genome assembly GCA_964371695.1 of uncultured bacterium. Lineage (GTDB taxonomy): Bacteria > CAYJOG01 > CAYJOG01 > CAYJOG01 > CAYJOG01 > CAYJOG01. Next base: position 10,521 of record CAYJOG010000010.1, on the reverse strand, counting down.
GTCCTCACCAAGCTATTGTGGCAGAGCCTGGGGCTGGGGCTGCTGCTGTTGCTGCTGCTGGGGGCGCTGTTTTATTACCTGCTGCAACTCACGGGCCGGGTGTTGTCAGATCGCGCCGCGATATTGGCCGAAAAGGGCCGCTTGGCCGCCGTGGGAGAGCTGGCGAGCGGCATTGCCCACGAGGTGAACAACCCGCTCACCGCCATTCGGGGTTATGCCCAGATGCTTCAGCGCAAAGCCCCGCCAGAAGGCCGGGAAAGCGGCATTTATGGCGAAATCATCAAAGAGGCAGACCACATTCACCAGATTGTCCGCAGCCTGCTGGGCATCGCCCGCCCCCCCACCGGCCTTGAAGATTCTTTTTGCCGTGTGGACGACGCCATGAGCGACACCCTGGCCATGGCTCGCATGCACGGCTGCCACCAAACCCGCACCCTGGAGATCGACGCACCCCCCGGCCTGAGCGTGACCATGCCCCGCACCCAACTGGTGCAGGTGCTGCTGAACCTGTGCGTGAACGCCCTTCAGGCCAGCGCCCCCGGCCAGGAGGTGCGCCTGAGCGCCCACGCCCACGAAAACCGGGTGGTGCTGGAGGTCAGCGACAAAGGCCAGGGCATCGCCCCCGAAAACCTGCCCCGCCTGTTTGACCCGTTTTTCACCACCAAAGCCCCCGGCGAAGGCACGGGCCTGGGGTTATCGGTATGCCAGCGGCTGGTGAACGACGCCGGCGGAACCCTGACGGTCAAATCGTCTGTAGGCCAGGGCACCACTTTCACCCTCACACTGCCCCAGGCGAATGACCATAATGAGCCTTTGCCATGAGCCGCCTGCTGATTATCGAAGACCAGGAAAACGTGCGCCGCATGTTGGCCATGCACTTTGAGGGTGAAGGCTTTGACGTGTCCACGGCGGCGGACGGCGATGAAGGCGTGCGGCAGTTTCTGGCGCTCAGGCCCGACGCCATCATTTGTGATGTGCGCATGCCCAAGCGAGATGGTTATGACGTGCTGCACACCGTGCGCGAAGAAGACAATCAGGTGCCGTTCCTGATGGTCACGGCCCACGGCGACGTGGCGGGCGCGGTGCGGGCCATGCGCGAGGGCGCCAGCGACTACACCCTCAAACCCTTCAACATTGATGAACTCACCTTCACCCTCAACCGGCTCTTGCACCTAAGTCAGGTGGAGGCCGAAAACCTGCGGCTGAAAGAAGAACTCAAACGCGAAACCGGCCACGCCCTGGTAGGACAAAGCGCCGCCCTGAAGCAGGCTTATTCCATGGTTGAAAAAGTCGCCCCCACCCCCAGCACCGTGTTGCTGGTAGGCGAAACGGGCGTGGGTAAAGAACTCTTCGCCCGCGCTGTGCACGACAAAAGCCCCCGCGCAAAGGGGCCGTTTGTGGCGGTCAACTGCGGCGCGATTCCTGAAACCCTTTTTGAAAGCGAACTGTTCGGACACCGCAAAGGTTCCTTCACCGACGCAGACCGGGACCGCAAGGGGCGCTTTGAAGAAGCCGACCGGGGCACACTGTTTCTGGACGAAATCGGCGAGTTGCCCCTGTCGCTGCAACCCAAGCTGCTGCGGGTGCTGGAGGCCGGCGAAATCCAGAAAATCGGCGAGAATCTGCCCCGGCGCGTGGACGTGCGGCTGGTGGCCGCCACCAACCGCAACCTGAAGCAGATGGTGTCGAAGGGGAGTTTCCGCGAAGACCTTTTTTTTCGCCTGAACGTGTTTCCGGTGACACTGCCTCCCTTGCGTGACCGGCAGGAGGACATTCCCCTGCTGGCCCGGTATTTCCTGGAACGTTACGCCCGCGAGTTCCGCCGCCCCTGCCCGCCTTTGGATGAAAAAACCATGGCGGCCCTCGCGGGCCACCCCTGGCCGGGGAACGTGCGGGAACTTTCCAACACCATGGAACGACTGGCCCTGCTCTACGACGGCAGTCCGGTGGAAAATCTGGTGCCCAAGGCCACACTCTCTTCTTTGGAAAACCTGAACATTCCCGCACCGGCTGTGCTCTCTCCCGACACTTATAAAGAAACGCTGCACAAGGCCCAGGAACTGGTGGAGCGCACCCTGATTCAGCGCGCCCTCGACCAGAGCGGCCAGAGCAAAATCAAGGCGGCCAAAATGCTGGGCATTGGCGAGCGCACCCTGTTTTACAAACTCAAGGAACTGGGCCTGGGGCACGAGTGAGCGGGGAGCTGATTTTTCCAGATGCCGCAGAGGGCCCCAGTCTGCTGGTGCGCCGTATTGACACGCCCGGCACGCTCTTGCCCTTTCTGGAACGCCTGGGGGTGAGCAGCCGGGGCCAGACCATCATGGCCCCCAAAGGTGACGTTCTCGCCGTCGAAATCCGCCACATGAACATGCCCCTGGCGCAAATCCTGAAACAGGAAGCCCTGGCCACGGGGGCGGAGTTCGCCACACCCAAAAACGCCATTCTGCTGGAGGACAAATTCACCCACGGCCTGCTCATCTGTTCCCGCGCCCGCTGGCCTCGCCTGATGGAAAAAATGCACCAGCAGCCCCTGGGGGGGAAAGCCCTGGCGGCCCGACTGGAAAAGGCGGTTGCGGCCAGCCCGGCCACGCCATTGATCATGGGTGTGCTCAACCTGACACCCGACAGTTTTCACGACGGCGGCCTGTATGAAACCGAAACCGCACAATCAGACCGTCTGCACCAGATGAAGGAAGAAGGCGCGGACTGGGTGGATCTGGGCCCCATGAGCACCCGCCCCGGCGCGTTGCCCGTCACCTCCCAGGAACAAATCCGGCGGCTTTCGTTTGCCCTGAAAAAAGCCGCGGAAGTTTTTGGAGACCGTGTGAGTGTGGACACCCCCAGCGCAGAGGTGGCCCGGTGGGCGCTGGAACAGGGCGCAGGCATGATCAACGACATCACCGGCGGGGCAGATGAAAAACTGCTCGAGGCCGTGGCCGCCCGCCACGCCAGCCTCACCCTCATGCACATGCAGGGCACCCCCCAGACCATGCAACAAAACCCGGCTTATGAAGACGTGACGCTGGAGGTGGGGCATTTTCTGGAACAACAGACCCAGCGCGCCCTCAAGGCCGGTGTCACGCGGGAAAAAATATGGCTCGACCCCGGCATCGGTTTTGGCAAATTGGCGGACCACAACCTGACCTTGCTGCGGGAGCTCCCCGCCCTGGCGGCGTTGGGTTATCCCCTGCTGGTGGGCCTGAGCCGGAAAAGTTTTCTGGGGGCCATCGGCGCGGGAGAGACACCCCAGGACCGCCTGGAAGGCAGCCTTGTTTCAGCCGTTTTCGCTCTGGCGCAAGGAGCCTCGGTGGTGCGGGTACACGACGTGGCCGCCACCCGCAAGGCGATACGCACCGCCCAGGCGTTGGGGTTTCTGACCGAGTGACGCTGGTTACTCCGGCGGATACATACCGTCAATGATCGCGGCGTATTTCTTATGCACCACCATGCGCCGCACCTTTTGTGAAGGCGTCAATTCGCCTTCTTCAATGGAAAGGTCGTGGGGCAACACACGAAACGCCTTGATGCTTTCGTAACTGGCCAGGTCCTTGTTGGCTTCGGTGATGTAGCCCTGCACCAGTTTTTGCAGGCTTTCATTTTTGTCCCAAGGCTCGCCACCGCTCAGTTTGCCGTCGGTCACCAGTTGTTTCACCTGCACTTCATCTGGGGCCACCAGGGCGGTGAGGAACTTGCGCTGATCTCCCACCACCACCACACGGGCCACGCCGGGGCAACCCGCCAGCTTGGCCTCCACACCGGCGGGGGCCACGTTTTTGCCCGCCGCCGTAATCAGGATGTCCTTTTTGCGGTCGGTGATTTTCAGGAAACCGTCGTTGTCCAGCACCCCCACGTCGCCGGTGTGCAGCCAGCCATCCACAATGCTTTCCGCCGTGGCTTCGGGGTTTTTGAAATAACCCAGAAACACCAGAGGCCCTTTGAAACAGATTTCTCCGTCGGGGTTGATGCGCACCTGATTGCCGGGAAGCACCCGCCCCACCGTGCCGATGCGCGCCGTGCCCGGCAGGTTTGAAAACACCACGCCGGTGCTTTCGGTCTGGCCATAAACCTCCAGAATTTCAATGCCGAATTCCTTGAAAAACGACCACACGCGGGGAGAGAGCGGGGCCGCGCCCGCCAGGAACACCTGACAGTTGTCCAACCCCAGCTTGGCCTTGAGCTTGCTGAGCACAATTTTGTCCAGCACGCCCAGCAGCAGTTTGTCCAGCGCCGAGGGACTGGTTTTTTTGTTCAGATTCCGGGCGAGGTCCAGCAAGGTCTTTTTGAAACCCGTCACTTTTTCCATGGCTCCTTCAAGACCCACCATGAACTTTTCCCACACGCGGGGCACCGCCACAAAAAAGGTGGGGCGCACATAAAGCAGGTCTTCCTTCAGCGTGTCGAAACTCTCACAGAAACACTGGGTGTTGCCGTTGACGATGAACATGAACACGCCCTGCATGCGCTCGGCGATGTGCGACAGGGGCAGGTAACTGATGGTGCGATGGTTGCGACCGGGAATGATGGTGGCCCCCAGGTCTGAAATGGTGGCGCAGTTGCCATGACTGAGCATGGCCCCCTTGGGCGGGCCGGTGGTGCCGCTGGTGTATTGAATGGTGTAAAGCTCGTCCCATCCGCGCTGGGCGGCCAGGGCTTTGGCCTCGTGAATGGGCATGGGATCTGCCGCGCCCAGAAACTGCTTGAGCGAAACCGCCCCGCTGGCCAGCGGCTCCTGAAACTGCACCACCATGGGTTTTGGCTCCGCCCCTTCGCTGGCGGTGAGGGTGGCTCCCGCCAGATCAATATTGCGGGAGAACACGACTTTCGGCTCGCTGTGGCCCACCAGATAGGCGAGGCGTTCGCGGGACTCATTGGGGTAATAGGCGATGGTCACCACACCAGCCACCATGGCGGCAATGTCCACCGTCACCCACTGGGGGCAATTGGTGCTCTGGATGGCGATGCGGTCTCCCGCCGTCACGCCGTGTGCCCTGAAGGCGCTCAGCAGAGCGCGCACCCGCTCCCCCAGTTCCTGCCAAGTGATGGTGCGCCACTGCCCCTGGGGGTCTTTGTATTCCATGGCAGGGTGCTGGCCCAGGGCCTCGACCTGTTCAAAAAAAATCACGGCCAGTGTTTTGGTCACGTTGCCTCCGCGTGGGAAAAACCATCTCAGGGGATGGGGTTTCCAGTTTCATTTTGAGAAGCTTCAGGATAACTGCTGAGGGGAGGTTGACCAACACCCTGCTAAGTGGGTGTGTTGAAGTACTGGGCGTCGCGCACGCCGGGCTTGCTGTTGATCATGGCGTCCGCCAAAGGCGTCAGGTTCTCCAGCACCTGACGGGCCAAGGCCTGGGGCACGCCCCCATCCGCCAGAGCTTTTTCAAAACAGGCCATCCAGGCGTCCCGCTCCGGCTGGCCAATCACGGCGTGACGGTGTTTGAAGCGCAAAAAGGGCTTGCCGTGCTGGCGGGTGTAATGGTCTGGCCCACCAAAATGTTGGATGAAATAAAGGGCCTGTTTTTGCCGCGCTTCGGTCATGTCCTCCGGAAAAAGATGCCGCAGCACCGAGTCCTGCTCAATGAGGTCATAGAACAGGTCCACCAGACGGGTGAGGCCCGCCTCCGCGCCCAGTTCCTCAAAAAAATTCGTACCCACGGCGGCCATTGTGGAACAGGAAGAGAGATTTCATAAAAAAGAGTCCAAACCGCTTGAAGGTTGCACCGGGCGTTTCTAGAATGGTCCTTCCCAAGACCTTACTTTCATGAGGAGATTCCCTTGTTCAAACGCAGCCTGACTCTCGCCCTGGTGGCGATTTCTTTCACTTTTACACTGGCCCACGCCGACTGGAAAAAAGACGTGGAACTGCTGGATGAAAACCTGGAATACGACAAGGCCTACGCCATCGTGCTTCGGGAATACAAAAAAGCCCCCGGTGATTACTGGACAAATTACTGGATGGGCAACATCACCATGAACAAGGACAAGTCCGAGGCTTCCCTGAAAAAAGCCGAGGAATTCCTCATCAAGGCCAAGGAACTGCAACCCCGCAACCCCGACGTCCACTGCAAATACGCCTCGGCGCTGGGGCGCATCGGCAACCGCACATCGGGCCTCACGCGCCGGGTGCTTCAGGCCCGCGCCACGGCGTCCATTCTCGAAGCCCTCAAGATCAACAACAAGAACACCTGCGCGGTGGGGGCCATCGCCGTGGGCAAACACTATCTGGGCATGGCCAAACAGGCCGAAGAAGAGTGGCTGAAGCTGATCAAGCTGGACCCAAAAGATTATTGGGCCCACGCCAACTACGCCCGCACCCTTATGAAGCTGGACCGCAACGCAGAGGCCGAAGCACAGTTCACCAAGGGCGTGGCCAAAATGAAAACCCGCCACCTCAAACCCAAACCCACCGCCCGGTTTTATTTTGGCATGGCGTTGTTTTATGAGGACTTCAAAAAGTTTGACCAATCCCTCAAATGGGCCAAAGAGGCCCAAAAGGTTTACCCCTCCCTTTTCCTGTTGAAAAACGCCATAACGCGGTTCACCAAAGAAAAAGCCACCGGCCAGAAAATCGAGAACATGGACATTGACATGTTCTGAAGTCCTTCTTCATGCAGTCTGAAAAAGGGGCCGCCATGGCCCCTTTTTTGTGGGTCTGCCTTCCCTGATTACAAGAGCGAAAACTCTGGCACGAAGCCATCTGACATTGCCCGCTGGCTGGGACTGGAAGGCGCGGTACACTGGCGGGAACTTTTTGAGGAGGCAATTTCATGAGCGTTCAAACGGGCCAGGAGGCCCCGGATTTCACACTGAAATCCAGTGACATGACCGACGTGGCCCTGAGCAGTTTCCGGGGCAAAAGCAACGTGCTGCTGCTGTTTTATCCGTTGGTGAACACCCCCGTGTGCGAGGGCGAACTGTGCGCCGTGCGCGACGACCATTCGGTCTATCAGGGCCTGGGCGCCGAAGTGATCGCCCTTTCGGTAGACAGCCCCTTTGCAGCCCGCCTGTGGAAGGAAAAACACAATTTCCCCTTCACCCTGGTGAGTGATTTCAACAAAACCGTGAGCACCGCCTATGGCGCGATCCACGAAGACCTCATTGGCCTGAAGGGTGTTTCCAAACGCAGCGCCTTTGTCATCGACAAAAACGGCATGCTCAAATATGTGTGGATCAGCGACGATCCCAAACAGGTGCCCGACTTCAAGGCCATTCAGGACGCCCTGAAAAGCTGAGCGGTTTTTTCTTTGGCTCGATTTTGAAAAACGCCCGCCCTTGAGCGGGCGTTTTTCATTCTGCCACCCCGCCTTCGTGCCATCATCTGGAGATGACCACCCTTGGCCCCCCAGGTGATTTTTCGCCCCAGGTCACCCTCATCGGCCTGGGGGGGCTGGGGGCCATGGCCGCCCGCGTGTTCTGCACGGCGGGTGTCCGGGTGCTGGCTTATGAGCCGGACACCGTGGCGGTTTCCAACCTGCATCGTCAGGTGTTGTATTCAGAAGAACACACCGGCCAGCCCAAAGCCGTAGTGGCCAGTGAATTTTTCCCGGAAACCCTCCGAGTCATGGCCCGGCCGTTTTTGCCAGAAAAAGACATGGCCCTGGTGACTTCCCGGATTTTGCTGGAAGCCAGCGATGACGGACGGCTGAAATGGACACTGGAAGAGCATCCCTGCCCTGCTGCGCACCTGATTATCACAGGCGCGCTGGGGCTGGAGGGCTGGGTGTGGTCCCGCCCCACCCCCAGCCCCCAGCGGCTGGGCAACCTGTTCGGCGAAGAAAATCAGGCCATGTTTGACCGCACCTGCACGAGCGCGGGCATCCTCGGTCCTTTGGTCAACTGGGTCGGCGCATTGGCCGCGCGGGAGGCCCTGAATGTGCTGGCATCAGCCCACGGCGAGACCCGATTCTGGCGAGCCAACGCGAATGATCTGTCTTCCAGACTGACCGTCCTCACCGGGTAAGACGCCCCCCACCCGCTTACGGTGCTTTGATGAGGTACTGAAACACGTCGCTTTGCACGGGCAGAATCAGTTCGGTCTCTTCATCCACAGCCATGCGATAGGTTTCCAGGGTTTTGACGAACTTGTAAAACTCCGGGTCGCGGTTATAGGCAGAGGCATAAATGCGGGCCGCCTGGGCGTCGCCCTCGCCCCGCACGATTTCAGACCGGCGTCGGGCTTCGCTCAGAATTTCCTTAAGTTTGCGCAGTTTCTCACCGCGAATCTTGTCGCCCGCCCCCTGACCCACCGAACGGAACTTTTCGCTTACCCGGTGGCGTTCACTGATCATCTTCTGGTAAATCTCCTGGCGCACGGTTTCCACATAAATCAGTTGCTTGATGCGCACATCCAACACCTTGATGCCGTATTCCTTTTCCGTCAGGGCGGTCACATTTCGGGTGACCTGATCCATGATCAGCCCCCGTTTGCTTGTGGGGCGCGGGATTTCCACCTCGGCGTCTGGCGCCACGGTGGCTGTTTCTGCTGAAGGAGGAAGTTCCACTGAACCACTCACCCCCAGACCGGCAGACAAATTCACCGGGGCGGGAGCAGATTCAATTTCCGATTCGGGCAGTGCAATCTGCCCGCGCGTGGGATCAAAGGCATCCCCCTGAAAAATATCCAGGTTGGGATAACGCAGCAAAAGTCGCCGAAGATCTTCCTCGTCGTCGAAATAGGTCATTTCCCTTTCTGAGCCGCGCACCAGATCAATCACCCGGTGGCGAGCCACCGCCTTGCGCACTTCACCGTCAATCAGGTCGTCCAGGCGGCCCTGAGCGGCATCTTCTTCGCGCACCGACACCAGGAACTTGGCCGGGTCCACGATGACCCAGCGGGCGCTGGTGTTGATCCAGATTTTTTGTTTGTCGCCGGTGGTCATATCATCCGGCGCGCCGTCCCAGGCCAGCACACGTTTTTCCAGCATCACCACGTTCTGAATGAGAGGCAGTTTGAACTTGAGGCCGGGATCCCTGTCCACCCGCCTAATCTGGCCGAACTGCAGCACCACGGCCTGGTGCATTTCGTCCACCACAAACAGGCTGCCCCGCAAAAGCACCAGGGCAAACAGCACCATGACAATTCGGGCGGTACGGGTCATTGGCTTGCTCCCGCACGGGGTTTGCGCAGTTCCAGCCATTTGATGGTGTTGCCCGCCGAATCACTCACAAACACCTTGTTTTTGCTGCGGCCCAGAACCTCCTGCAAGGTTTCCAGTTGCAGACGGCGGCGGGTCACCTCTTTGGCCAGGGCGTATTCCTGCACCAGCTTGCGAAACCGCTCCCCTTCGCCCTTGGCCAGGTTCACGCGCTCCCGCTTGTACCCCTCGGCTTCTTCCAGAATGCGCTGGGACTTGCCCTGGGCGGCGGGGATTTCGCGGTTGTATTCCGCCAGCGCCTCGTTGATGGTGCGCTCCATCTCCTGCTGCGACTTGTTCACTTCGTTGAAGGCACCCGCCACCTCGCGGGGCGGCGCGGCGTGTTGCAGCCGCACCGTATGCACCTGCACACCAGCTTTCCACTGGGTGAGCATCTGGTTCAGGTCGCGACGGCTTTCATTCTCGATTTCATCACGGTTTTTGATGATCTCGTCAAAGCTGTGGTCGCCCGCCACGTCGCGCATGGCCACCTCACTGGCAAAACGGATGGTCTCGATGAGATTGCGGGTGTGAAAGAGGTAGTTGTACGGGTCCACGATGCGGTAGTGAATCACCCAGTCGATGTCGGCGATGCTCAGGTCGCCCGTCACGTGCAGGCTTTCTTCGTCGTATTCGTTGGGTTCGTATTGCGTCACCTGCCCCGACCGGACGGTGCGATAGCCGAACTCTTCCTTGAACGCAAACTTCACTTTGGCCCGATACACGTTGTCCAGACCCAGGGGCAGCTTCAGGTGAATACCGGGGTCCACTGGCGTGCCGGTGTAGCGCCCCAGGCGCAGCACCAGACCTTTTTCATCAGGCCCCACCACATACACACACGAGGCCACGGCATAAATCCCCACCAGCACCAGCAGCAGACGCCGACCCCAGCGGCCCGTTTCGGGCGGCGGTGTCCACGAAGGCGGGGGCTGTTTGCCCCGGCGGGGTGGCAGCTTGCCCCCCCCGCCCCCGTGAGAAAACGGCATCTCCAGAATAACCGGAGGTGTTTCGGGCGTATCAGGTGTCTCAGGCAAGCGCCGGTAGTGTAGCGCAAAGGAGAGTGCTTTTGCGGGATTGCTGGCCGCAAGACAAACCCCTTAGCCGATGCTTAATCCCCTTTCGTTTCCTCTGTCGGACGCACACCGCAACGGCCCTTTTTGGGGCGGTGAAAACGGGGGGCCAGTTCGTCTTCGGACAGGCGGCTGATGATGGGCCGCCCGTGGGGGCAGGTGTCGGGGTTGTCGCAGGCCAGCAGGTTACGGATGAGTTCCGCCGCGCCGGTGGGGTCCAGTTCGTCCCCCGCCATCACGGCGCTGCGACAGCTCAGGCGCGCCACCATGGCCTGATCGCGGGCAGAAAGGTCTGTGTTCTGCTCCAGCGTGTTCAACAC
>CAYJOG010000009.1:11904-18215 GCA_964371695.1 uncultured bacterium | reverse complement strand
CTCTTGCTCAGTGGGGCGGGCGTCCCCGCCCGCCGTAAAAAAGGGCAAAAATATTTTTTGTTTTGAACTGGATTCCCGCTTTCGCGGGAATGACGCCAGAGGAGGACTTGGTCTTTTGCTTTTTCTGGCCTCTGACTTCCAGCCGCCGAATTCCGTTTTTATGTCGGCAAATCCACAAATCCGCCGAAGCGGGTGACGTTGTTGAAACGCCCGTCGCACACTTCAAACGTGCGGTTGCAGCCCCGCCGCAGGGTGTATTGATCCCCCGTGGCGGGGGCGGAATCAAAAGGCACTTCCAGCGTGAGGCTGCCCGTGGCGCTCACCTGAATGGCCCGCGTGTGGCCGGTGAGCGCGCCGCTGGTGAAGGTGACGTAACCGTCGGCCCAATAACTGCCGGGGCCGGTGTAACCCGTGTCTTCGGTGCGTGCGGCGTCCACCAGCAGGGCGTTGGTGCAACCCGCGTCCGCCGTCTGGCCGGTCAGTTCACCGTGGGCTGCCTGACACGTCACGGCATCCGCAAAACGCCAACGGCACAGGGCGCTGATGGCGTGGGGCGGATAGTCTTCTTCCATGCGCCGCGTGGCCGGTATCACCGTGAAGGTGGCCATGTCTTCGTTGGCCTGCTTCAGCGCCGGGCGGCCTTTCAGAATGGACACCGCCTCGGACACGTCCGGGAAGAACAGATCGATCTCCACCGTGGCCGAACCCAGCGCCGCATTGGCCACCAGCGCCGAAATGCCCAGTCCCACGTTGCTGATTTCAATGTCGCCGTCGGCCTCTTTCAGCGCACGGTCATAGGCCTCGGCCTTGAACCGGAAGCCCTTGGGCGAATAGGTGTTGGCGTTGTGCGTGATGGGGTCATCCCACGTGGTGAGATAAAGGACGCTGCCGCCCACGCTCAGGCGCAGCAGATAGGCGGCCTGATATTCGCCCCCCGCCAGCAGGGTTTGCAGGGCCGGTGAAAGGGTGCGGCTCATGTCTGCACCAGCCTGACCTGGGCGTTGAAAAATGGCCGCGCCCCCAGCGCCGGGGAGACGCTCCAGCCGTCCAGCCGCACGTTGTATTCCACACCGTCATCCGGGTTGGTCCAGGCAAAGGCGGTGTAGTTCAGCTTGCTGGCCACAAAGGCCACAAAACCGTCTCGCTCCTCCTGTGTCAGGCCGCTCCATTTCAGGTCCCACTCGCGCCGGTGGGCGCTGCGTTTCAGCCAGCGTTCCTCCTCGCCTGTTTCGCCGGTGCTGATGACGGTGACGTGTTGCAGGTCCAGTGGGTTTTCGTCGGGCCGCACCAGGCCCAAGATGGGCAGGAATGGCCCCACCGACAGCTTCAGGTTTCTGAGCACCACGGTGTTGCCGGGTGTGCCGGTTTTCATCCAGATGCGCACGTGCAGTGTGCCGGTGCTCACCTTGAGTTGTGTCATGGCGAGAGCGGTCAGGGCGCTCGCGGTGTTGGCCTCTGCCCATGACCCCAAAAGCGGATCAGCCACGGCCACCCAGGCGCTGCCGTTGTGGCGCTGCCACGTGTGGCGCTGGTCAGTGCTGAACAGATAACGCACCTCCGCGCCCGCGTCCTGCTGATGCAGCACTTCGGTGAAACCCAGCGCGCCGGTGCAAATGCCCACGGGCAAAAGTTCGCTGTCCACCCACACGGCATTTGTGCCCGCCGCCGCGCTCAGGCGCAGTGCGCCGGTGAGTTCGCCGGTGGCGATGACCTCGATGCCCGCGCCGCCCGCTGTGCCGATTGTGATGTCGCCCATGGGTTACTCCGCCGGCGGCAGCAGGGCGGCCATCTGGGCCTTCACCTGCTCGCGTGTCATGGTGGCTCCCAGGGCGGTGATGACGTGATCAATCACGGCGTTCACCTGGGTGACGAGTTCCGGCGGCAGGGCCACCTGTGTGCGGTGGGGCGGGCTTTGCACCGTGCCAAAACCCGGCATGTCGGTGAAGCCGATTTTTTCTGCGAACAGGGCGAAGTCCTGCCCGCCCGCACCCACCACCAGTTCCAGCAGTGTGATTTTTGTTTCCATGGGTTTCTCCTTTTTTTGTGAGGGTCTGTTTTTGCTATGGCGTTGGGTTCAAGGTGGTGTTGTCACTTGCCCTCTCCCTCAGGGAGAGGGCAAAAAACAGCACTTCGGGTCAGATGGTGTCGTACACCGCAGTGACATACAGCGAGGCGTTATTGGCCAGGGCCGTGTTGGCGGCGGTCCACACCTGGGCGGTGGCGTTTTCCAGGATGGAAAAAAACTGCACATAGTTGCCGCCATAGGTGGCCTCGCACACGGCGTAGTGGCTGCCGGCGGGCTGGGCCACGTTGTGGTGCAGCAGGTTGCCCAGGCGCGCCAGGGTATAAGCGCCGTTGCTCACAAAGGGCAGGCCGGTCATCTGCAAAATGCCTGTGCCCTCGGTGATGGCCGAGAGCACCACCCGGCACCACACGCTCACCTGTTTGCCAATGCGCACGTAACGCCCGATTTGTGAGGCATAGGTGAAGCTGCCCCCGCCGCTGCCCCACACCAGGGCGGGTGTGAAGGTGCCCTCGGTGTAGTGGTCCAGCGTGGCGCCCGGCGAGGCCCCCAGTTTGAGGCCGCTTTTGAGTTCCGCCACCGGCTCGGCGCTGCCGATGACCAGCGACTTGCCCGCCGGGCTTTCGCCAATGCCCACCCCCTTGGCCGTGGGCAGTTGCAGGCCGCTGGTGTTGAACTGTGCGACTTCATTATTGCCCAGCAGAAACTTGGTGGTGCTGCCCAGGGGCGCGCCCAGCAAAAGGGGCACGTTGCCGCCAAACAGCTTCCAGCCGGTGGCGTCAATCTGTCCGCCAAACTGATACAGGCCGCCCTGGTCGGTGGCCTGAAAACTGCCCATGGGCAGGATGGTGATGGGGTTGCTCATTTTTATTTCCTTTCAGTGGTGAGGCTGGAGGATGCAGGGCTGGTGGTGTGTGTTTTTATTGGAGTAGCGGTGACATCCCCGTCGCCGAGAAGATCAAAAATCTGTGCGCGGTGTGGACACCGCGCCTACTCCTGGTGGGGAAGAGGGGACGATGGTCCCTTTTCTTTCCTGAAGCCTGAAGCCATCTTTTCAATGCCGTGCGGCCCGTTTGAACTCGGCCAGTTGTGCGCCCAGGGGGCCGCGCCCGCTTGAGACCTGATTTTCGATTTCGCCCTGTGCGGCCCGTGCGGCAATGGCCTGCACCAGTTCGGGGGGCATCTGTTGCACGGTGCCGTCGGGGCTGCTCACGGTGATGTGTCCCCCCACTTCAATACGCTGGCGGGTGGGTGTGTCGCCGGTGGAACGGCTGCTTTGTCGTTTGCCCACCAGGGCGCTCAGCAGACCAGCCTCGCTGCCGCCGTCGCCCCCGTCGGTGAGCAGGTCTGAGAGCACGCCGCCCGCGTCGCCGCCCTTTTTCAGCGCCAGGCCAGCCAGGGCGCTCACGGCCTCGTTGGCAAAAGACCGCAGCACCTGACGGCTCAGGTCTTCAAAAGACCGCAGGCGGCCCTCCAGCAAATCAAACAGACCTTTTTTCCAGAGCGAAGCGCTTTCTTGCACGACTTCGCGGTGGCTGCCCAGCACGCCCTGCAGGCCGGTGGAGATGTTCTGAAAGGTTTGCTGTTGTTGCGCCGAAAGCGCCCGCAGGGGTTCACTGGCCTGCACCAGCGCCTGGCGCAGACTGGCCACGCGTTGCAGGCTTTGTTCCAGTTCAGCCGGTGAAGGAAAATTCTCATTGGCCATGGGCCGGTGTCCTTTCAAAAGGGGTTGATGGGGAAGGGTTTTTCACCGCTTCTTTTGAGGGAGAGGTCGGCGAGAAACGCCCATTGGGCATTTCGAGGCGGGTGAGGGGTTAAAACAAAAAGCAAAAACATCTGTTTGGTTTTTTGTTTTTGAATCAACCCCTCACCCCAGCCCTCTCCCCATTGAAGGGGAGAGGGGATTGCCTCAAAAAACCAGGGTCTCCAGTGCGTCCATGAACACGGCGGGGTTGCGCCACTGGCTGGCTCCGGCGGGGGCCAGGCCCGTGAGGTGAAAAGACAAAACGGACTTAAGAACAGGGGCCAGACCATCCATCCAGCCCTCGCTCAGGGGGCACTGGGTGAGCGTTTCGCCCAGGTCTTTCCAGATGGCTCTCTGTGCCGGGCCGGTGCAGCCGTGGTGGGCGCGGCCAGCGGGGGTCTGGCAGGGGGCATCCTGACAGCGCCAGGAATCCGCGTGGCGCAAAAACCGCCACGTCAGGCGCAGTCTTTTTTTTCCTGTGTGCTCAGCGTGTTGGCCAGCAGTCCTGCGCTCGCGACCTCCACCACCACCTCGGCGGGCAGGCGCTGGTTGATCTGGTCAAAATCGGCTGTGCCGCCCTTCACCGTGCGGCAGCCATGGCCGTCGTCCAGATCCACGTGGCGCACCTCGGCCACCACCTCGCCAAAAAGCGCCCGCCATCGGTCTGCCGCCAAAAGCCGCAGGGGGTCTTTTTCGGTGAGGGACATGGGGCCGGAAAGTTCCTCCAGCCACAGGTCGCGGCGGGCTGAAGAAAGCATCCGCAGCATGAAACGTGTGCGCGGCTCGGCGGTGTCGCCCGCCAGCGAGAAGGGCAGCAGCTTGTTGGGGTGAAGCAGTTTGATGGCCATGGCGGCTCCTTTGATGGGGGGATTGTGTAGCGCTTCAGGTTCAATAAAACGTAAGCGTCAGGGCGGCGGCGCTGGCGGTTTTTTCCAGTGCGAAGTCCAGCGAATAGAGCCAGTTCTCCTTGTCGTTTTTGTCCTGGGGTTTGATGAGCCGGGCGGCGGGCAGCGTGATGGCCACTTTTTCTCCGGCGGCAAAGCCCAGCGAAAAACCGATGGCTACGGCCTGTTGACTGGCGAAGTCCTGCCAGAAGGCCCTTTCGTTTTCGGTCATCGGCTCGATGTCCACGCTCAGGGTGGCGGTGCGGCCTGTCATCAGGCGGCCCTTCAGGCCAAAGGCGCTGTTCATGTCCTGCCGGTCGGCGTGTTCGTTGCCGAGCGAGAGTGAAAGTCGCGGGCACACCACCCGGTAAAGCCGCCGCAGTGCCGCGCCATTGGCCACGGCCGCCGCCGCCGTGGCGCGCTCTGCCCGCGAAACCGTAACGGTTGTGGCGGAATCCACGGCAGAGACCTTCAGGATTTCACCTGTGGTTTCCACCCGCAGCAGATCCCCCGCTGCAAGTCCCGTGGTGGACACCAGCACCAGCGTGGTGTCCGCCGCCGTGTAGCCCCCAGCGTTGTTGATGGTGACGCTGAGGGCGTCGTCGCCCAGGGTGAGGTCCATGTTTTCGCACAGCGGCTCCAGGCCGGCGGGCAGCGAAAGACCAGTGGGATAATCCGCATCCACGGGTGAAAGAAACCCCCCGTTCAGCAGCACCCG
This sequence comes from uncultured bacterium, assembly GCA_964371695.1. Taxonomy (GTDB): domain Bacteria; phylum CAYJOG01; class CAYJOG01; order CAYJOG01; family CAYJOG01; genus CAYJOG01. The sequence continues at coordinate 12,846 of CAYJOG010000009.1, read as the reverse complement.
CGCCACGGCCGCCTGGCCTGCCTCGAATACAAAATCCACATCCGCCAGCGCGCCCGTCAGGCGGCGCACGGTGGCCCCCAGCCAGGCATAAAACGTGGCGGGTGCGGGTGCGGCGCTCAGGGCATAGGTCCACACCGCGCCGTTTTGTGTTTCGTCAAAACCCGCCGCTTTCAGCACCGGCGCGATGGGGGGCGGGCGTGTGGCGTTCACACCGGCCATCAGGGGCATTTCAAACTGGGCGGCAGACTTGACCTGTCCCGGCCTGGGCGCGGGAGTGTCCAGCCCCTGGGTGTAGGCCACGCGGGCCACGGGGGTGATGTCCGTTTCCAGCGCAAAGGCCCCCAGGTTGAGCGGCGCGCCCTGCAGCACGCGGGCGGCGGCGCTGGTGGCGGGGGCGACGCTGAAGTTGAGCCTGTCCCGCCCGCCCGCGCCCGTGCCTTCAGCAAAGGTGGCGGCGTTGTCGGCCACGCCGTCTTTGTAGGCGGTGAAGTCATTGCCCACCACCTGCTGGTAGGCCAAGTGGCTTTCTGGAATGTCAAAGGCAGTGTTGACGCCGTTCACGGTTCCTTCCAGCGTCACGGTGCGGGCCACGGCGTCTGTGCCGGGGCTGTTTTCCACCGCCATCAGGGCCTGTGTGAGACGAACGGGATAGGGACTGGTCATGGAAGCTCCTTGGGTGGAAGTTGGTGGTTGAAAACAGGGGGATGGAAGTTGGAAGTCGGAGGTTGGAAAAGAAAAAGGCTCTCGTCTCCCCCGTCGTCATTCCCGCGAAAGCGGGAAGCCAGTTGAAACAAAAACACCACACCTTTTTTGTTTTCTTTTTCTGTTTTCTTTCAGTGGGGCGGGGGGGGGCCCCCCCCCCCCCAAAAAAAAAAAAATTTTGGTTTTTTTTTTTAGGGGGGGGGGGGCCCCCCCCCCCGCCCAAAAAAAAAAAACGGGGGG
>CAYJOG010000009.1:0-11894 GCA_964371695.1 uncultured bacterium | reverse complement strand
ATCTTTTTTTTTTTTATTTTTTATGCGGCCGCGGCGCCCCCCCCCCCCCCCCCACGGCCAAAAGAAAAACCGGGTGAGGTCACAATAAAAAAACGCCCGGTTTTTTTGTGGTCTGTGCACGGTGGGGACACTGCGCCTGCTCCCTCAATTGTTTCAGGCCGCCTAAACCCCCATGCGGACAAGAACAAGAAAATCGGCTTCGGCCACGGCCACGGAACCGGCCACGCCACGGGACTGGTGCTGAAAAACGGTGTGCTCGAACAACACCCGGCGCAGGCCTTCGCCCCGATACCACGGAAAAGAACACAACGCCGCCACCACGGTTTCTTCCTGTCCCACCAGGTCCTGCACCGAGGCGGCGCGGCGGGATTGATCCAGCAGCCTGGTGAGGGTGACGCGCACGTGATATTCCCGGTCCATGGTGCCGTTCACGTTCTGCTCGGCCAAGGTCACGTCCAGGGCGCTCACGCCAAAGCCGCCGTCCAGTTCACCAAAGGTGGCCTCGCCAATGTCCAGGGAGCCGAGGGGGCGATAACCCAGGTCCACGAGTTTTTTGCAGAAGGCGTTGTGAATGGTGGTCCAGGTGGTCATTCGCTCACCTCTGTTTTCAGCCGCGTGGCCCGCAGGCGTGCGCTGCCTTCGGTGTCGGTTGCGCCATCGGCGTCGGTGTCCAGGCCCAAGGCCTCGCGCTCCAGGGCGTTGTCCAGCTCGCGCTCATAGTGTTGCAGCAGCAGGTGATAACGGTCGCCCGCCGAGCGCATGGCGCGGGCATAAAGCGCGCACAACACCTGATAGAGATGCATCTCGCGCACCAGCGTGTCGGCGGCGCTGGTGAGGGCGGCCGGGTCCACGCCCCGCTGGCGCAGTTTGCGCAGCAACACGTCGCCCTGACGCTGAATGAGCGTGGCCAGATTCTGGTCGTCGGGGTGCGGGCTGAGGGTGAGGGCCTGGGGTTCTTCCAACAGCACGTCGGTGGCGGTGAGGATGAAGGAAAAGGGTTCAGACACCAGAGGTTCCTCCCTTGATCACCAGCGTGAACAGCGGGCTTTTGATCCTGTCGCCACCGGCGTTGGAGCAGACCACCTGGGCTGAAAACCGCCCCAGCCCCAGCGACACGGTGTGGGCCGCAGCCACATCAAAAGACACGCGCCCCCCGGCCTGATCCACAAACCAGCCGGTGACGCTGAGCTGGGGCGTGTCGGTGCCCAGCGTGATGGGCCTGTCGCGCAGCTCAAGGGCCACGGTGTCATAGGCCGTCAGGTCCAGCGCCGCGCCGTCGCTCAAAAGGCGCACGGTCACCGTGGTGGGGCCTTCGTTGTAAAACACCTGTTTCACGGCGGTGCTCATGTTTCTTCCACCTCCAAGGCGATGTCGTTGTTTTTGAGTTCCAGGGTCAGTTCCGCCAGTGTGTTGGACACGATGATGTCCGAGCCGTCGGGGCTCTGGCCCAGGGCAAAGAGGTCGGGGGTCATGTCTGGCTCCATCCGCCGTGGCCGCCAAAATGCGTGGCGGGCAGGGTCATGTCCTGTGTGTCCACCCGTTTGTATTGCGTGCTGAAAAGCGGCAGGCCGTCGGCGTCTTTCACCGTGACAAGGCCGCTCAGGCCGGCGGTTTTGGCGTTCAGCGTCATGGCCTCCAGCGCGGTCACTTCGCAGCGGGCCTTGAAGGGCGCAAACCGCCACGAACCGGCGGGGGGCGTCACCATCACCACCAGTTCACCCAGGGCGTTCACGTCGGTTTTGTCGAGGACGAGGCGATAAAGCCCCGGCGCGTTCACGGCGTCCACTTCGGTGAAGTTGAGCGCGGTCAAAGTTTTTGCGCCGGCCACGCCGTTTTTCACCAGTGTGCAGGCCACTTCGGCGGGGGCGACGCCGGTGAGGGGTCGGTCGCCGTCCTGCAACTCCACCGTCACCACGTTGCTGCGGCCGATTTGCAGGGCGCGGGCCGCCAGGGTGTGGCGCGGGTTGGCGGCGGCGTAACCGGGCCGGAGGTTGGCGGCGGTGACGATGGCGTCGAGGCGTGCGTCGCTGAAATCCCCATCGCTCTGCTCTGCCGCCACGCCCCACACCACGCCCACACCGGCGGAATAAGGCACGCCCACCACCACGTTCAGGTTGGTGGCGCTGCCGGTGGCGGGGTTGTTGGTGGCGGCGGTCCAGGGGCCGGCGTCGCCCTTGCGCCATTTGATCAACGCGCCGGTGCCCAGCAGTTTCATGGCGCCCCAGAATCGCTGCACGGGGGCGGTGCTTTGCAACACCGTGCCGCCGTTCACCGATTCCACCAGCACGCCGCCGGAATAACCGTAACCAAAAATCCGGTCGTTGTTCAGGGCAGCGAAGGTGCCGTTTTGTATGGCCCGCAGTGTGCCGGGCAAATCGTTGGCGTAGCCGAAAAAATTGCCGATGGTGTTCAGATAAGCCGCCTGGGTGAACACCAGCACCAGGTTGGTGCGGCTGAAGGTTCCCAGGCTGACGAGGCCGTAGTTGGGGTAAGCCGCTGCACCATAGGTCAAAAGACCGTCAGGGGCGTAGGCGTGCTGTGCGCCGGTGAACACGGCCTGCCACTTGAGGGGATCGGCGGCGCGCAGGGTGTCGCTCAAAAGGATGTTGGGGCCGGGCATCACACCACCCCCCCGGCGATTTCTTCATAACCCCCGGCGTCATAAAACCCCTGGGCCTGCTGGGCAGAAAGAACCTCTACGCCTTCAGCCGGGGCCAGTTCCAGATCAGTGCGCAAAATGGCCTGGGGCTGTGTGTGGTGACGTAACAGGCGAAACTCCACGGTGGGGTCTGACAGGGCCGCCGCAACAGTGGCGGGGGGCAGGCCGTTTTCAGAAAGCGTGAGCATGAAAAGGAGGTTCAATGCCGTGTCCTTTCGTGGAAGAAAAAAGAGGGCGGGTTTGCTGTGGCTCCCTGGCGGGGAGAGGCTCCCATCGTCACCTCTCCCCTTGAGGGAGAGGTCGGATTGACTGGCTTCTTTTTGGCCAGTTCATCCGGGTGAGGGGTTCAAACAAAAAAAACATCTGATTGGTTTTTGTTCTTTGAATAAACCCCTCACCCCAACCCTCTCCCCATTAAAGGGGAGAGGGGGAATCCAGCGTCAGAGGCCATGAACAGTTGTTCCCGCCGCCCGTGTCTGGTGATGCGCTTTGGGAGAAAGAAAAGGGGGCGGGGTTCCGCCCCCGTTATTCGGATATGCCAGGGTTCTCGTGAGGTGAGGGGAAAGTTCTGCGCCGTGTGGTTTTGGTGCGGTGGCCGAAGAACGCTGCTTTTCTTTTTCTGATGACGGATAAACCGGCTCAGGTGGGGTGGCGTCTTGCAAAGCCATTTCACGGTTGGCGGAACAAAGAGCCTGTTTATAAAATGCACTGTGTAACAACATGGCGCATATCAAACAGGCTCTTGCGGTCATGGATGACCGCCCTCGAAAACCGGAGCTTCGAAAAAGCGGAGGTTTTCGCCACGCCGAGGGGGCTTTGCCCCTGAAGGCGTTGGGTTTATAAAGTCCACGACGGACTTTATAAACAGGTTTAAAGAGAGGAAAACCCTGGTTGCAGAAAAGAGCGGGTTAAGCGGGTGTCACGCCCTTGAGCCACTCGGCGGTTTCGCCGGCGTTGGGATATTGCAGCGACACCTGAAAGTTGAGTTTCTGGCGGCGCTGGTCGTTGGCGTCCTGCGCCAGATCGGTGACGCCAATGCGGCGTTTCCACACCAGCGTGGGCATGGTTTCGTCCAGCACCACCACGTGCTGGGGGTTGATGCTGCGGTCGGGCACCAGCGCCAGCACGTGGCCTGTTTCGGCCACAAACCGCCGCACCACCAGGCCCAGGGTGTCGTTGGATGAGTCCACCGTGAGGTTGGCGGAAAGTTCATCCACCAGTGGGCCAATCAACGTGGGGTGCAGGTAAATGGCGTTGGGGTTGCCGCCACGGGTGGCGATGCGCTCCACGCTCTGGGTGAGTTTGTCGCTGGTGATGGCCCCCACGGTGTTTTGCACCGCCGCGCCCGCGCTGTGCAGGCCAATGCTTTGCAAAAGGCCCTGAAAACTGCCCCCTTGGGCCTTGGTGGCGCGCTGCTGCACACCATAAAGCAGCATCCGCTCAAAACCGTACATCACGCGGATGAGCGCCTCGCGCTGCTCAAAAGCCAGTTTCGTGCCTGCAGGCAGGCCGCCGTGGTGGGCGGTGGCTTCGTTGTCGCCGGTCACGCCATACACCACATGGGCGCGCCAGAATTCGTTGGTGCGCGGTGTGGCGGGGTTGGCGGCGGTGTCATAACCGGCGTCGCCCTCCAGATTGGCGCGTTCGATGCGGTTGAGGCGTGTGCTGTTTGCGATGGCCTCGGCGGTGCTGCCGCCAAAGCCGCGGCTCACCGTGAGGCTGCCTGCGGCCACGGCGGTCACACGAATCACCTCGGCGCTGTTCTCGGCCTGGATGAGGTCGTTCACAAAAAAGCCCGCCTCGCTCGTCACCGAAAGGGTGGTGGCCCCCACCGTGGCGGCGGCGCTGAGAGAGGTGTAGGTGGGGCGGATGACGCGGTCGTAATACACCAGCGATTCGCCGTCGGTGTCGGCCTGAATGGGGTCATCCTGAATGCGGGCCTTGATGCCGCCCGCCTCTTGAATGATGCGGCGGAAAATTTCGTCGTAGGTCACAACCGGGGTGTTGCCCAGTTCCTGATAACCGGTGGGATAAGCCATGAAGTCCTCCTCAAAAATGGTGGGTGGGGGTTGGGTTTGACGGAAAAAAGCGGCGGAAAAGGCGCGGACAACAAGTCCGCAGTGATCAGGGCGTTTTGCCCATCAGTGCTGACTTTTTCGGAGTAGCGGCGGTGTCCACACCGCCGCGAATGGCAAAACCCTTGCTTTTCTTTTGGTTTGTGTGCGGTGGGGACACCGCACCCACTCCTTCGGGGTCTTTATACCAATGAACATTCAAAATAGCAGGAATGTTCATTGGTTTTATTGGCCTTGCCATTCGTCGTGAATGGCTACGGCCCGGCGCGGCGCAGGCAAAGCCCGCTTGCGCCGCGAACACCTCCGGCCCTGTCTGGGCCTCGGTGTTCGAGTTGAATTCATCCATGAATTCATACCAATTTTCACCGAACCGTCTGACTTCGCAGCACCCGTTTCCAAACCGGTTCATCGCTCAGAGTTAATGTTATTTTGGTTGGAAATTGGTATTACAACACGTCCTGCGCCAGGCGCAGCAGGCCCAGGGTGTCGCCGCGCTCGCGCAAAAGCGCCGCCGCCGCAGCAAGCGGCCCCGCGCCGGGGGCCGCCGCCGGATGGCCTGGCATGCCGCTGGGGCCATGCCCCGTGAACCAGTGGGGCTTGCGGGCCCTGAGCGCGGCCACGGCGTCTTCGGCGGACTGTTCAACCAGTTCGCCCGCGAGCGCGCTCACCACGTCTTCAGGGTCTGCCGCGCCCAACCGAAAGGCTGCCAGACGAAGCAGGGAACTTTGTTTCTCAAGGTTCAGCGCCTGCTGAAGAGATTCGATTTCTCCCTTCAGCCGCCCGGTTTCGTCATCTGAAACCGCCAATCCGTCTGCTGCGCCCAGGGCGCGGTGATCCTTCAGGGCTTTTTTGAGCCGTTTGTTCTCACGCACCAGCCGGGCCAGCCGGGCCTGGGGCGCGGGGGTGGAAGGATCATGTCCCTCACCGTCGGCCTGAGTGGTTTCATCGGGGGAAGAAACCATTGCCGGGGTGGGGTTGGAGTCGGGTTGGGTCATGCTGTCTCCTTGTGGGGTTTGCCGTTGTGTTCCCTTGCCTGAACCCAATTAAACGTTTCCCTCTGACACCGCAAAGGAGTTTCAAAAAAAATTTCTCGCGGGTTTAATCAACTGGTTTTTTGGTTCCATGGGGTTGGGCTCACCCCGCCGCAATCTCTGCTTCACATCTCATGGCACGTGCGCGATGAGTTCTATAATCCCCTCCATGCCCGACATTTGGCTCATCGGCACATGGCCCGAAGAAGAGTTCGCGCCCCTGCGCAGCGCCCTTGAAAAAAAGGGTTATGGCGTGAAACCCGGCCCCGGCGAGCAGGTGGAGGTGGCCGAGGTGATCACCGAAGACCCGGCCCTGGTGATTTTGCTGCAACGCCTGCCCGAAGAAGACCAGACCCCCGCGCTCATGCTCATGCGTGAGTTCAACCCCGACGCTCAGGTGGCCATTCTCAGCAATGTCGCCCAAAAGGAAAACCTGCTCAAGGCCAAGAAATATGGCGTCAACGATTTCTGGCTCGCGCCGGTGGACGCCGAAAAAATCGTGCCGCGCATTGAAAAAATCGTGCCCCCTGCGCCGCCAGAGGGCGCAGAAGGCCCCCCCGCCGAGGTGCGCGGCGAAGAGGGCAGCCCCTATGTGCAGGTGCCCATCAACCAGATTCTGGATGGTCTGGTGCTGGCGCAGCCGGTGGAGGTGCGCGGCGCGGTCATGCTGCACCAGGGCACTCAGGTTACGCAGGCCCACGTGGACCGCCTGAGCCGCTGGGGCGTGGAAACCATCACGGCCATGCGGGCCGATTACGAAAAACTCAAGGCCAAAAAAGGCGCGCACGCCATCGCCATTCCCCAGAAAAAGGAAGAGTTGTGGGATCAGGAACCTTACCGGGTGGGCACCGAGCTTTTGCCCGTGGGCCAGATGCTGGACATCAGCGACGAACACGGCCACAAGCTGCTGGGCAACCTGGACGATGTTTCGCCCGGCCATCTCGTGGTGGGGTTTCCGCCCAGCGAGCGCGTGGGCGGGCGGTTTCAGACTGGTGGCCATGTGAACGTGAACTGGCAAAGCCGGGGCGCGGGTTACCGGTTTGCGGCCACGGTGGAAAAAGCCACCGGCAGCACGCTCTATCTCAAACACCCCGCCAAACTTTTCAAAAAACAGTTGCGTGGCGCGGTGCGCGAAGAAGTCTCCTTTGCCCACACCTATTGGCTGCCGCCCAAGGCCGGCGAAGAAAAGGTAGAGATCGAGGCGCTTTCCACCGACATTTCCAGTGGCGGCATGGGCTTTAAGTCCCGCGAAAAACTGGAGAAAAACCACGAGGTCATGGTCAATTTCACGCTGGAGGAGGGCTTGGCTTTTCCGGCCCAGCCCGCCATGGTGGTGCGGGTGCAGGAGCTGCGCCACGACCGCAAGTGGAAGTACAGCTATGGCGTGGTGTTCAGCAACATGCCGGAATTCACCAAGGAGCGCATCATGAAATACATCTTCAAGCTCCAGCGCGAAAAACAGCAGGTGGGCGTGAGGGGCAGGCGAGGCTAAGAGATGCTTAAAAACATTCACATTGAAAATTTCAGGTCTATCAAAAAGTTGTCGTTGAATTGTGGACAAGTAAATTTGATTGTAGGCCCAAACAACGTCGGCAAAACGGCGTTTCTGGAGGCAATATATCTTCTTTTAAGCCCATCCGATTCACTTGCTTTGTTCGATCTTGCAAAAATGAGGGATTTCCGGCACGAACGAAAACGACGGCTTTTTCAACCGACTCCACGAATATCTGGCGATAGAGGCAGCGTCGTTGAAAATACATTAGCTTGGTACATTAACGAATCATGCCCAGGAACCTCACGCATTACATCTGAAACAAGCAACAACGACACCAGAGCCGTGTCTATTTCTATCGAAAGAGCAGCCGCCACCAGAGAAGATGTGGACAGAGATTTTATTGACACGGAGTCTCTTTTTCAGGAAATAGATGATATCGAAACCATTCTGCCCCGCGAGAAAGAGTTTAATATTTATTATTCAATCGGGCATCCTGGCTCTTCGGGCGACATTAAAATATCCATTCTCCCAAATGGGCTAATACGAACACGCGGAGAAAGCAACATTTTGGACAGGAGTTCTGTCCAAATAATTCCAAGTAAAGGAATACAGACAAAAGACAATGCTACTATTTTCAGCAAACTGGAGGGAGAGTCGAAAGCCGATCCATTAATCGAGGCCATGCGAATTCTTGAACCCAAATTGAGGCGAATTTCCCTGGGCCTCCAAGATGAAGCGACTCCGTATTTGAGAGCGGATCTTGGAACGGAAAAAATGATTCCGATGGATTTTATGGGAGAAGGTGTTGGTCGTCTGTTGGCAATTTTGCTGAGGTTGTTATTGGTGCCCGGAGGAGTTCTATTAATAGATGAAATTGAAAATGGAATTTACTACAAGGGACTTGAACCTGTTTGGAAAGTCATATTTGAGCTGGCAAAAAAAACAAACACACAAATATTTGCGACAACCCATAGCAGAGAGTGTCTTGTGGCTGCTCACAATGTGGCTCCAGATGGCTTTCTCTTTAATCACAGTTTCAGACAAAGCGCCGATGGCGTAGACGTGAGTGTTTTGGATAAAGAAGAGCTTGGGTTTGCCATGGAGAGAAAATGGGAAGTCCGCTGATATGCAAGCCGATCAAATTGAAATAGAAAAAGAAAAGCTTATCTTCTGTGAGGGGAAAGACGACAAGGCTGTTTTTGAATCAATTGCGCGAAAATTTCACTTAAATGACTGGCAAGTCATGGAGTATGGAGGAAAAGATAGTTTGGAGAAGGGGATAAAAACAATATTAAATCTTTCTGATTTTCATAAGGTGACGAATCTTGTCATAACGAGAGACGCGGATGAATCTGTTAATTCCGCTTTCCAGAGCGTTTGTGCTGTGCTTGGAAAATTCTCTCTTCCTGTTCCCTCTTCTAACGGTTCACACGTCTCAAATGAGAGGATTACTGTCGGGGTAAGAGTAATTCATGCAGAAGGAAAAAGTGTAGGGTCTTTAGAAGATCTTGTTTTGGACTCAATTTCTCCGAATATTTTTTTGAGCATGGCCGAGAGATTTGTCGGAGCCATATTCCTATACAGGCATATTTTAAATGACGAAAGAGCTGTCCTCATGTTTTCAAAAATAAAGATAAGGATATGGCTTTTAGGGGTGCTTTCAAAAAACGACATAACCAAAAATCTTGGTGCTGCCGCTGACAAAGACGTTTTTCAATGGACAGGGAAATCGGCAACAGAATTTGTTGAATTTCTTCGGTCTGCTTCTTGATTTCATGCTTTCTCACGCAATGCGACACTAATGGGTGCCGGATGGAAAAATTGACGTAAAATCCCCACATGTTTTCCGAGCGCACCCTCAAACATCTGCACGTCCTTTGCCGGGAGCTGGACCAGCACGGCGATGAGTCTTGGGCGCTGTTTCAGGCCAAGGAGGGCGTCATCGCCACCGCCCGGTCTCGCACGCAGGGGCTGGACGCGCCCCCTTCGGTGCAGGGGGTGGTGTTTTCGCTCCGGCGGGGGGACAGGCTTTTTGAAGGGGCCACGGCCCGGCTGGACGAAAACGGCCTCACCCGCACCGTGCAGGAGCTGATTCACCACACCCAGAAAATCGCCGGGCCTTTTCGCGCCAAAGGTCAAAAACAGGCCCCAGCCAAAACCCCCCTGCGCGAAGATTTTGCTCAACCCGGAAAGTTCAGCGAGGTGGACCCCGCCGCGCTTTTGCAGCGGGCCACGGCTCAGGGCGAGCGCATTGGCCGTCTGGACAAACGCATTGTGGAGCGGGTGGTGCGCCTGGGGGTGCATGAAACCCGCGAGGTTTTTGTGAGCACCCGCGAAATCAAAACCCAACACCTGCTGCGCAGCGAGCACGTGGTGTTTCTCATTTTCCGCGAAGGCGAAAACAACAGCGAGATTTATGGCGGCGGCTCGGTGGCGGGGCTGGACGCGCTGAGTATTCCTGACGCGCTTGGCAAGCGGCTGGTGAAAGACGGCCTGGCCCTGCTGGGGGCAGAGCGCCTGCGGGGCGGGGCCCGGCGCTGCATTCTCTCGCCCGGCGTGGCGGGCATGCTGGCCCACGAGGCGTTTGGTCACGGCATGGAGGCGGACATGTTTGTGCGGGGTCGGGGCAGCGGCGCCCATTATCTGGGCGAGGTGATGGCCGGGCCGCTGGTGGGCATGGTGGACAGCCCGGCGCTGCCCGGCGAGGCCGCCAGTTTCTTTTTCGATCACGAGGGCACGCCCGCCACCCACACCCACATCGTGCAGCACGGCGTGCTCAACGGCCCCATCAGCGACCGCCTGAGCGCGCTCAAACTGGGCATCACCCCCAGCAGCAACGGCAGGCGCGAAAACGTGTTTCACAAGGCCTATACCCGCATGACCAACACCTATTTCGAGCCGGGGCCCCACAGCCTCGCGGCCATGATGAAATCCCTGGGCGACGGACTTTATATTGACTATCCCACCAACGGCATGGAAGACCCCAAGGGCTGGGGCATACAGGTGGAGGCGCTGATGGCCCGCGAGGTGAAAAACGGGCGTTTCACCGGCAAGGTGTTCAGCCCCGTCATCATCACGGGTTATGTGCCAGACATCCTGCAAAGCATTGAGATGGTGGGCGACAAACTGGAAATCGGCGGCCTGGGTTTTTGCGGCAAGGGCCACAAGGAGTGGGTGAAGGTGACCGACGGCGGCCCCCACCTGCTCTGCACGGCGCGTGTGGCGTGAGCGCGCCGCCAGGGTGAATAAAAACCAGAGGAAAAAAATGACACACGGCTCCCTTTCTCCCATTCTCAAACAACTGCATCAGACCCAGGGCTGGCGAGACTTCACCCTGCGCCGCACGCTGGCCCACGACGCCCAGGTCTATGCCGTGGAAAACACGGTGGAAACCCTGCGCTGCCAGGGTCAGGTCAATCATCAGCTCACGGTTTATGTGGACCGGGGAAACGGCCGCACCGGCCAGTCCGGTTTTTCGTTCGGCGCAGATTTTTCTGATTTCAAACCCCGGCTTGTCCGCGCCCTGCAGTGGGCGGCGCTGGTGGACAACCCCGCTTTTGCCCTGCCCGACAAAACCAGCGCCGCGCTGGCCCAAGAAAAAACCGTCACGCCCCCCAGCCCCCAGAACGTGCTCAACCACTGGCGCAGGCTCAGCCGCGCCGCCCAGGCGCAAAAAGGCGTGCGCATGGCCCAGAGCGAACTGTGGCAGCAAAAAGCCCTGGTGAGTGTGCTCAACAGCCGGGGGGTGGTGCTGCACGAACCCCGTGAGGAGTGGATGGTGGAGTTCACGGTGGTGGCCGGCGACGCCCGCTGCCCCCGCGAAGAAACCGAATGCTTTTTCGCCACCCGCAGGCGTCTGGGCCGGGCGCTGGAACTGGAAAACTGGGTGGCGGAAACCGCCCACGTGGCCCGTGAACTGCGCCGGGCCGCCCTGCCCCCCAGCGGCAGGCGCGATGTGGTGCTGGGCGGCGTTGCGCTGGACACATTGTTTGATTTTTTCACCGGCCAGGGCGGTGCCCAGGCCAGGTTTGAGGGTTGGAGCGGTTTTGCAACCGGCGAGCCAGTGTTCAAAAAAATGGAAGGCGACCCGCTTTATATCACCGTGGACCCCCGGCTGCCGGGGGCCATGGGCTCGCGGCGTTTTGACAGCATGGGATGTCTGCTCAAGCCCTTTGCGCTGATCGACAACAACCGGTTTGTGCAGCATCTGGCCCCCAAGCCCTGGGCCGATTACGCCGGTGTGCCCGTCACGGGCGAAGCCAGCAATCTGGTGGTGGCCCCCGGCACGGGCCGCGCCAAAGACTGGCTCAAAGAAGACGGCCTGCTGGTGCTCACCGATTTTTCCACCATCCAGCCCAACGAGGTCACCGGGGCTTTCAGCGCCGAAATCCGTTTTGGCCATTACCTGAAAAACGGCAAACGGATTCCGGTGAAAGGCGGCAGCATCACCGGCCTGCTGCCCCAGGCGTTCCGTCACCTGCGCTTAAGCCGCGAAACAGTGCAGCGCGAGTTTTATCACGGCCCGGCCTATTTGCGCCTGGGCGGCGTGACAGTGGCGGGTTAATGCCGGCGAAGGAACGCCGCCGCTCTTTACCCTCTCCCGTCGTCAGATGGGAGAGGGTGGTATTGACCAA
>CAYJOG010000008.1:0-18506 GCA_964371695.1 uncultured bacterium | reverse complement strand
GCTGCCGCACCCCAAAAACCCCCCCCGCCCCAATTCCCCGGTTGCGTTGGCCATATGGGGCCAAGCCATCCGACCTCTCCCTCAAGGGGAGAGGTGAAGGATCGCCCCGCTTTTGTTCTACCATTTCCGAAAATACTCTAAAGCACAAACCGCGACCTGTCGGTGTTGCCCGCCAGGTCTTTCAGACGCCACGCCACAAAGGCTTTGTCCACCACCACCTCGCCGGTGGTTTCGTCGGGCGCGCTGAACAACACGTCTTCCAGCGTGCGCTCCAGCAGGGCGTGCAGCCGCCGTGCGCCGATGTCTTCGGTTTTGCGGTTCACCTCAAAGGCCAGCCGGGCGATTTCCGCCACGCCGTCTTCGGTGAAACGCAGCGCCACGCCGTCGGTGGCCAAGAGCGCGCAGTATTGCGCCAGCAGGCTGGCCTTGGGTTCGGTGAGGATGCGCACGAAGTCCTTTTCGGTGAGTGAGTCCAGCTCCACGCGGATGGGCATGCGGCCCTGGAGTTCGGGAATCAGATCGCTGGGTTTGGCGTAGTGAAACGCACCGGCGGCGATGAACAGAACGTGATCGGTGCGCACCGCGCCGTGTCGCGTGTTCACCGTGGCCCCTTCGATGATGGGCAACAGGTCGCGCTGCACGCCTTCGCGGCTGATGTCCGGCCCGCTGCCCCCCGGCCCCCCCTTGGGCACGGCGATTTTGTCGAACTCATCCAGAAACACGATGCCCGTCTGCTCGGCGCGGGTGATGGCCTCGGCGGTGAGGTCCTCCTGGTTCAGCAGCCGCTGGAACTGCTGCTGGGTCAGAATCCGCCGGGCTTCCTTCACCGTCACCGTGCGCCGCCGCGTGCGTTTGGGCAAAAAGTTCGCCAGCATTTCCTGCACCTGATTGCCCATGTCCTCCATGCCCTGGCCGGTGAACACGTCCACCACCCGCGCACTGCCCTGGGCCTCTTCGGTGTCCAGGTCCACTGTCCAGTGCTCAATTTCGCCAGCCTGCAACTGGGCCATGAGGCGTTTGCGGATGCGCTCGGCCTGACGGAAATGCTGGTTTTCGCTTTCGTCCCCCGCCGTGGTGGGGGGCGGCCCCTGGGGCAGGGGATGCAGGAGGTCCAGCAGGTCTTCTGTGGCGGCTTTTTCGGCGGCCTCGCGGTGGGTTTCCTCTTTTTCGGTGCTCACCATCGCCAGCGACGCCTGCACCAGATCCCGCACCAGACTCTCCACGTCGCGGCCCACATAACCCACCTCGGTAAAACGTGTGACCTCGACTTTGATGAACGGCGCGTGGCACAACGCCGCCAGCCGCCGGGCGATTTCGGTCTTGCCCACGCCGGTGGGGCCGATCATGAGGATGTTCTTGGGCATGACTTCTTTTTGCAGGTCGTCATCCAGCCGCTGGCGGCGCAGGCGGTTGCGCAGCGCCACCGCCACGGCCCGCTTGGCGGCGGCCTGACCCACGATGTGCTGGTCCAGGTGCGCCACAATCTGGCCCGGCGTGAGCGCCTGGGCCCCACCCTGACGCACCAGCACAAAACCCGTTTCGTCTGTCTTGTCCATGGGGGGGTTATAACACGCCGCACCGCAGGCGGCCAGTGCCGTCAGGGTTGAAACAGAATCAAGGATTTGAGGCTTTTTGGGAGTAGGCGCGGTGTCCACACCGCGCACAAACGATTTTAATAGGCTTGAGTTTTTTACTGACGGCGGTGGGGACACCGCCGCTACTCAGGCAAGGCGAACAATCACGGGAATGGACGCCCTCAACCGCCTACCGTAGCGCCCCCGCCACCAGTGCGCTGCCCGAAAAAAACAGCAGGCCGAACACCCCTTTGCGGAACGTGGCCTCGTGAATGCGGTGGTGTACGCGCTCGCCCACCATCAGCCCCAGCAGCACGGGCACGAGCAACAGCGCGCTGGTTTTGAGCGTGTGAGCCGTGACCGCCCCCTGCGAGAAATACCAGCCGGTCATCACGATGTTCACCAGCAGCCACAACGACGACAACGTGCTGCGAAACTCGGTTTTGTCCTTGAGTTGCTGGCTGGCGAAAATCACCACCAAAGGCCCGCCCGACAGATAGATACCCTGCACCACGCCGCCCGCCAGCAGCCACAACCAGCCACGCCAAGCCGGGGGCGGAGGCCGCAGGGCCGCAGGCGCAGGGCGCAAAAGCCGCCACAACGAGCTGGCAGCCAGGCCCATCACCAGCAGGCCATAGGCCAGCTTCAGGGCCTTGCCCTCGGCGCGAGAGGCCACCGCCGCCCCCACCACTGCCCCCAGACCCACCAGGGGCAGAATCGCCCCAAACAGCACCCGCCGGTTGACGTGTTGGGTGTGGCGGGCCACCAAAAGGCCGCTCAGCACAATGTTCATGGGGGCCAGCACGGGCACCATGTCGGTGATGGCATAGGCGTTGGCCCCGATGGTCAGCGCAATCACCGTGCTGCCAAACCCGGCCACGGCCTCTACCAGATTGGCGCAGAACACCACGCCATAAAACCACCAGTCCGGCCGCATGGGCGCAGTGTAGCCAACCCGGCAGGAGTTTTTACGCCGCCGGGGGCGGGGAGTTCAAAAGTCCACGACAGACTTTTGAGGCAAATTCTTGCAGCGGGGTACAATGCCCCGGTGCGCCTGACCCGCCATAAGACTTTTTTTGCCCTGCTGCTGCTGCTTGCCCTTGTGGCCAGCCCGGCGGCTCAGGCGGCGGGCAAGCCTCTGCGTGGCGTGGTGCGCATGATGGACGCCAACCGCAACGAACGCGCCCAGTTGCAGGCAGTGATGGACGCCTATTTCAAGGCCCTGCAAAGCCTGACGGGTTATGACATGTCCATGCGTTATCTGGATGGCCCCCTTCAGCCGGTGCTGACCAAAGAGCGACCCGACTTTTTTTTCAGCACCGATTACCACGAATCCATGCAGGCCATCAAATCGGGTTACGTGCCCTCCATGCGTTTTTCGGTGATGGGCGACGACATGGTGCGATATTGCCTGTTTGTGCAGAAAAGGGCGCTCATCACCAGCCCGGCAGATCTCAAGGGCAAGCGGCTCACCTCGGCGCCGGAACTGCTCACCTACCTCAAGCTGCGCGAAATCCTGGGCCGCGCGCCCATGGGGTTTTTCTCGCAGATGAAGTCCCTGCAGGCCAGCGGCGCGGCGTTTACCAGTCTGGCGGCGGGCCAGACCGACGCGGTGATGGCGGGCAGCATCACCTATCACCTGCTGCAAACGGCCCGCCCCCCCTGGATGGACGAGGTGCGCCCCCTGGTGTGCAAAGATGCCTTTGCCTCGCCCCCTATCAGCATTCGCAAGGACATTCCCGTCAAGGTGATGAACGATGTCAAACAGGGGCTGGCGGCGGCCCGCAACCACCCGGCCATCCGCCCCATTCTGCCGCTTCTCAATCGCATCAAGGGAGAAGTCATCCCCACCAGCGCCAAGGATTACGACGATTTCGTGAAATACATCCAGGCCAAACAGGCCCAGGGCTGGCTCAAGGAGTTTGAAGCCTTCAAGTTGGCGCTGAAACCGTAGGCGCTGTGGCGAACGGCCCCGGTTATTCGTCCTGGGCGATCCACACCTTCATGATGTCGGCCACCTGCTCGGCAGAAAATGTTTTGCCCTTGAGCTGCAACATGCCGCCCTCCCACTTGAAGAAGGTTTCGGGCTGCTCGCGGGCCTCCAGCAGTTCGTTGGGTTCGCGCATGTCGTCAAACTCCGGCATCAGCACTTCGGGCAGTTCACCCATGATGAGTTCCTCGCCGGTGGAAGTCATGGGGGGCGGATTGGGATTGGGGGGCAGGGTCAGGTCGTCCAGCGCCGGGCGGAACGACAGATAGGCCTCCCGCAGTTCTTCCACCGAGGGAATGTCCTTGGGTTGAATGACGCCAAACGTGCGCCCATGCACCTGAAACAGGCCGGGGGGCCTGTTTCGCTGCCGAGGGACATAGACTCGTTTGGAGGCCACGGGGCCTGAGTTTAGAGCATTTTCGGAATGGGTGTGTCATGCATCGTCTGAAAGCCCCGCCCTGGATGGCGTCATTCCCGCGAAAGCGGGAATCCAGTCAGGACAAAAAGCAAAAACCAGTTCTGGTGGCGCGAGTAGCCACAGGCGTCCCCGCCCATTGCCGTAAGGTTACTGGTAGCCCCGGCGTCCCGCCGGGAGAAAAAAACCGCCGCAGGCGGCACAAAACAGAAGTTTTTCAGGGAAATAAGAAAAAAGACAAATTGGTACGCGCCTTCGGCGCGGTTGATCCTCCCGGCGGGACGCCGGGGCTACGTTAAAAAACCCTTGCAATTCCTTTGCTTTCTTCATAAACCTGACAGCAATGGGCGTCCCCGCCTGTGGTCTTGCCTGCGTTCATATAAAAGGCAGGCAGGATGCCTGCCCCACCAAATGAAAAAAGACAAAGGTTTTTTTGCGTTTTTATTTCAACTGGATTCCCGCTTTCGCGGGAATGACGGCGGGTTGGCCAAGGTTTGGACAGGAAGCCTCAGTCAATGCTCTGCCATTTCCGAAAACGCTCTAATAAACTGGCGGTGGCGCCGGAATGGCGCATTTCGGCGCTGGTTCGTGCGACAATAACCACATGTCCGGCAAGGTTCTGGTGACTGGTTTGAGTGGTTTCATCGGCAGGCAAACGGCCCCGACGCTTTTGGCGCGGGGTTTTGACGTGGTGGGCGTGGGGGTGGACGATCCGCCGCCGGAACTGGACGCGGCCTATGAAACCGTGGACCTGATGAACGCCCGCGCCGTGGAAGACGTGCTCAACCGCCACCGGCCCACCCATCTGCTGCACTTGGCCTGGACCACCTCGCCCGGTGAGTACTGGACAAGCCCCGAAAACCTGGACTGGGTGGCCGCGAGCCTGCACCTGATACGGCGTTTTCAGAGCGCGGGGGGCAGGCGGGTGGTGGTGGCGGGCAGTTGCGCGGAATATGACTGGGGCGGCGAAATGTGCCACGAGGCCCACACACCCCTGCGCCCGGCCACGCTTTATGGCGTGTGCAAAAACAGCCTGCGCCAGGTGCTGGGGGCGTTCTCACGCCAGACGGGCCTGAGCCACGCCTGGGGGCGGGTGTTTTTTCTCTACGGCCCCCACGAAAACCCCACCCGTCTGGTGGCCTCGGTGATCACCCACCTGCTGCGGGGCGAAGAAGCCCGCACCACCCACGGCGGCCAGTTGCGCGATCTGCTGCATGTTGAGGACGTGGCGGGGGGCCTGGTGGCGCTTTTGGCCAGCGAGGTGGAAGGCGCGGTGAACATCGCCAGCGGTGAAGCGGTGTCGCTCAAAAAAGTCACCCGTACCATCGCCCGGCTGCTGGGGCGCGAAGACCTGCTCTTGCCCGGCGCCATCGCCGCCCGCGAAGAAGAACCCCCACAGATTCTGGCCGACGTGACCCGCCTGAAACATGAAGTGGGTTTCACCCCCCGTTTTTCGCTCGAAGATGGTCTGTCAGAAACCATCGACTGGTGGCGCGGGGAGCTTGGGATTTAGTGATTCATTCGACCCAAGATGAGTAGCAACGATGTCCCCATCGCTGCCGTAATAGTGCGGTGGGGACACCGCACCTACTCCTCAATTTAAAGCGAAGAGCCACCAGGGCGGGGTTTGAGAACCCGCCCTACCGCGCCGCCAGGGGTTCCAGTTCGGCGTAGTGCTCGGCCAGATTCTGGCTGATGCGCATGGAGCAGAACTTGGGCCCACACATGCTGCAAAACTCCGCTGTTTTAAAGGCGTCCTGCGGCAGGGTTTCGTCGTGCATTTCGCGGGCGCGTTCCGGGTCCAGCGACAGCTCGAACTGGCGGTTCCAGTCAAAGGCGTAGCGGGCGCGGGAAAGTTCGTCGTCGCGGTCCCGCGCGCCGGGGCGGCCCCGCGCGATGTCCGAGGCGTGGGCCGCAATCTTGTAGGCAATCACACCCTGGCGCACGTCTTCGGGGCCGGGCAGGCCCAGGTGTTCCTTGGGCGTGACGTAACACAGCATGGCCGCGCCCGCCGTGCCCGCCATGGTGGCCCCAATGGCGCTGGTGATGTGGTCATAACCCGGCGCGATGTCCGTCACCAGCGGCCCCAACACATAAAAAGGCGCTTCGTGACACACCTCCATCTGGCGTTTCACGTTCATCTCGATCTTGTCAAACGGCACGTGGCCGGGGCCTTCCACCATCACCTGCACGTCTTTTTCCCAGGCGCGGCGGGTGAGTTCGCCCAACACGTCCAGCTCGGCAAACTGCGCGTCGTCGCAGGCGTCGGCGAGGCAGCCGGGGCGCAGGCTGTCGCCCAGGCTGATGGTCACGTCGTGGCGGCGACAGATTTCCAGCACGTCGTCGTAGTGGGTGTAAAGCGGGTTTTCCTGATGATGGTGCAGCATCCACTGGGCCATGAGGCTGCCGCCCCGGCTCACGATGCCCGTGAGGCGCTTGGCCGCCATGGGCAACATGTGGCGCAAAATGCCGCAGTGCAGGGTCATGTAATCCACCCCCTGCCGGGCCTGATGTTCGATGACTTCCAGCAGCCCTTCAGCCGTGAGGTGTTCGGGGCGGCTCACGCCCTGTATGGCCTGATAAATGGGCACGGTGCCGATGGGCGCGGTGCTGCCCGCCAGAATCGCCTCGCGGATTTTGTCGATGTTGCCGCCGGTGCTCAGGTCCATCACCGTGTCTGCGCCATATCGCAGGGCGGTACACAACTTGCCCATTTCTTCTTCCACATTGCTGGTGATGGCGCTGTTGCCGATGTTGGCGTTGATTTTGCAGGTGAAGTTCACGCCAATGCCCATGGGTTCCAGATTGGTGTGGTTGATGTTCGCCGGAATAATGCCCCGGCCCCGCGCCACCTCGGCGCGCACAAACTCAGGGTCCAGTTTTTCGCGTTTGGCCACGTGCATCATCTCTTCGGTGATCACGCCGTTGCGGGCGTAGAACATTTGGGTGGTCACGGGCTGGCCGCGCCGCTTGGCGACCCAGGGACTTCGCATGGTGTTTCCTCCTGCCGGTTGTGCTCGGACAAAAAGTTTATCAGAGTGGTTTGGCAAAGCGGCAGGTTTGAAAAAATCGGGGTGGACGGTTTCACCAACACCGCGCAACACCGCCACGGCCTGACGATAATGGAAAGGGATTGTGAACACTTTTGCCTTTCATCATTTTGTCGCGGCAGGCGCGCCGTGGCCGTGGGACAACTGAATGGCCGGACCACGCCGTTTGATTCTGGGTGTGCTGTGTCTTGGCCTGCTGAGTCTGTGGGCCGCCCCCGCCGCCCAGGCCGCCTGCCTGGGGCGGGTGAGCGTGAAGGCCGCCGGGGGCATGGGATCGCCGGGGGCCATGGCGGGCTGGCGGCGCTGGCTCAACGCCGCCCTGGTGGTGGCGGGAACAGAAGCCGGGCCATCACTGCCCGACGGCCGCTGCGCCGTGGCGGCGCTCACCGGCGGCTTTGGCGGCACGGTGCAGAACTGGCGGTTTGGCGGTGCGCTGAGTGGTGGCGCGGCGCGGCGGCTCAACCTGCGGGGCCGGGGCCTGGGCGACTGGTATGCCCAGAGCCGGGTGTGGTTTGGTCTGGACAAATCGGGCGTGGCCGCGCCCACCGAAGAAGAAATCGCCGCATGGACCACACTGGGCCTCACCGGCCAGACTCGCCCGCTGGAGGCCCGTCTGGCGCTTTCCCAGGCAGTGCAGCGGGGGGCCTCTGAGGCCGCCCAACTGGAACTGGCTCTGGCCCTGCAAAACCAGAACCCGGACTTTGCCACCGCCCGCGCCCTGCTGGAACGCCTGCGCACGGGCCGCCCCAAGAGTTATGGCGTGGGGCTGGCGCTGGGGGTGTTGTGCTCGCTCACGGGGGATAACCCCTGTGTGAAAAACGCCCTGCTGCCGGTGGTGGAACGGAAACCCTCGGTGCTGGAGGGCTGGGCCTATCTGTTCGCCGCGGCGCAGGAGCAGAACGACACCGCCGCCATGGCGCGTTTTGCCCAGCGGGCCGCACAGGCTGACCCGCGCAACGCCTATTACCACTATCAGTCGGCGGTGGCGCTCACGCGCCTGGGCAAATTCAAAGAGGCCGCTGCGCCGCTGAAACGGGCGGTGACGCTGGACAAAACCTTCCGCACCCAGGCCCTCACCGACCCGGCCCTGAAACCCCTGCGGATCAGCCCATGGTGGAAGGGTGTGGGGATGTAGGGTGTGCTTTGTGATCGGAAATGGTGTAGTTGACAGCCTCCCCCCTTTTGTGCCAAACTAAACATAGTTTTGCTTAAGCTAAACCAATTGTTGGGCATAAAAGAATTCCATGCAGTCTCAATTTATTTTACGTTTTCCGGCCATTCGAAATTACTCCGACTTAAGAGTTGCTGCATATCGCATTGAAAGGGCATGTGATGTCAAAAAGAACAAGAAGAACAGAAAAACAGATTTTTTTAGATAAGCTAAAAGACCTTACCCCAAACGCAGACGCGCCACATGTTTCAAACCTGAGACTGAAGACGAGCCTTAGCTGGGATGATCGCAAGTACGAACGAATAAGGTATCAGTTGCTGGAAGAGAATCAGATTAAGAAAGGCACTGGCAAAGGCGGAAGTGTTTGTTTGGCCTCAAATACAGAAGACAAGCCCTTTGCGGCGTTTGTTTCTTACTCTCATATCGATATGGAACTAAAAAAGATGCTCTTGGCACACTTAAAGCCCCTTGAACGGTTAAACTTGATAAAATGTTGGCATGATGGAGAAATCAAAGCGGGAGACAAATGGGATACAAAGATAGCTGAAAAATTGGAAGGTTCAAAATTAATACTTCTATTGGTTAGTGTTGATTTTTTAAATTCTGAATTCTGTTACGAAAAAGAATTTGAGAGGGCAATTGAACTAAATGAAGAAGGTGGAGCCACCATAGTTCCTATCATTCTCCGGGACTGTCTTTGGAAGCACACGCCTATTGGGAAATTTCAGGCTTTACCCGACGGCGCTTTGGCAGTGAAATCGGCCAGTAGTTTAGACACTGCGTTAAAAAATGTTGCGGAAGGGATACGCGTTCTTGCCGAGGATTTAAGAAAAAGATAGAATATTCCAACATTGTGCATCTATCCGGCAAAATTATAGAGACCACACCCTATAAGAAATTTGCAGGAAAAGCGGGTTATTTCCTTTTTCCTCCCAGTGCTGCCACCACCGCCTGCACCACACCCTCCATGGTGCTTTCTGTGGCTTCGCCGCTGAGGGGCAGGCCCAGTTCCTGCATGGTGGCCGAGGTGATGGGGCCGATGCTGATGAAGGCGGCGGTTTTCAGCACGCCCATCAGTTTCAGCCGCCGGGCCATGTCGTGAAAGTGCCGCACCGTGCTGCTGGCGGTGAAGGTCACCGCGTCTGCCCCGTGTTCGCGCAGGGTGGCCAGGGCGGTTTTGTCGGGCGCGGCGGGCAGCGTGTCATACACCGCCACTTCCTTCACCGTCGCGCCCCGACTGCGCAGACCCGTGACCAGCACGTCGCGGGCCTCTTGCGCCCGCAACAGCAGGAATGATTTGCCTTTGGCTTTTTTGGGCGGATACAGCGCCAGCAGGGACTCGGCCACAAAGGTGTCGGGCATTTCATTCACCCGCAGGCCCACGGCCTGACAGGCCGCCGCCGTGGCGGGGCCGATGGCGCCGATGTCTGGCCCGGCCAGTGTGCGGATGTCCCGCCCGTGGCGGCGCAGGTTTTCCACCACCGCCTTCACGCCGTTGGCGCTGGTGAACAGCAGGTGATCAAAGGCCGCCGGTTTCAGCGACCTGAACAGATCGTCCTCCCGAAACCGTATCTGGATGCTGGGCAGTTCCACCACCGTGGCCCCCAGTGCCGCCAGCTTTTGACCCAGCACGCTGGCCTGCTCGCGGGCGCGGGTGATGACCACGGTTTTGCCAAACAGGGGCCGGTGCTCGAACCAGTTGAGGCTTTCGGGCAGGCCCGCCACGGGGCCGATGACCGTGACGCTGGGGGGCCTGAAGTTTTCTTCCCGCGCCCGCTTGGCCAGCGTATCCACCGTGGCCCGCAACGATCGCTGTTCTGGCCAGGTGCCGCGATAAACCAGCGCGGCGGGCGTGGCAGCCTTCAGGCCGTGTTTCTGCAACATGGCGCACACCTGCTCCAGGCGCTCCACACCCATCAGAAAAACCAGTGTGCCGCCGGTGGCGCACAGGCTGGCCAGTGCCCTCCAGTTGAGCTGGGTGGTCTCTTTGCCGGGCATTTCGTGGGCGGTGACGATGGTGAGGCTGGTGGCCACGTTGCGGTGTGTCACCGGCACGCCGCCATAGGCCGGCGCCGCCACGGCGCTGGTGATGCCCGGCACTTCGGCGAACGGCACACCGGCGGCAATCAGCGCCAACGCCTCTTCGCCCCCCCGGCCAAAAATGTAGGGATCGCCGCCCTTCAGGCGCACCACTTTTTTGCCCCGCTGGCCTTCGCGCACCAAAAGGGCGTTGATGTCCTCTTGCGTGGCTTTGTGTTTTTTGGGGGCCTTGCCCACGTCGATCAGGCGAGCCGCCGGGTGGGCGTGGCCAAGGATGGCGGGGTTTACCAAGCGGTCATAAAACACCACGTCGGCTTCTTCCAGCACCTGTTTCGCCTTGAGCGTGAGCAGGCCGGGGTCTCCTGGCCCCGCCCCCACCAACCACACAAAACCGGCTTTTTTCTCAGGAGTTTTGCGGGGAGAGGGTTTCTTTTTGCCAGAGCCGGTGGCCGCCATGGCGGCAGGATAGTGCTTGGCGGGCTGATGAGAAAGGTTCAGGCTTTTTCAGTGCAGTTCAGCACACAGGCGGCGTCGCCTTTTTTCATGCAGGAGGTTTCGGTGACGGCGAGGGTTTTGCCATAACGGTCTCCCACGCCATGCATCATGCCCGTGGCCAACGAGCACAAATGGCGGGGGGAGGTGTAGGTGATGACGATTTCTTGGGGCCCCTTACGCTCGCATTTCAGCCGGGCCGGTTCCGCGCCGGGGTTTTTCAGGCGCACCACCTTGTGAATGGTCCCTTCCACGTTTTCCAGAAAATCCAGCGGTCCCCATTCGGATTTCACCAGACTGCTGTACACACCCATCAGTTCCGGCGCGAGAAATTTGCCGAAACCCTCCAGCACCGTGTCGGCGCTCACGGCGTTGAGGCGGCTGGCGGCCCCCACCAGAGCCAGAATGTCTTCATCGGGATAAAGCGACACCGCCAGAAAGGTCTTGCCCGACAATCCGGCCTCTTGCAGCAACCCGTCCCAGGCGGCGCTGCCGCCACTGTCGGTCACATATTTCCGCAACATGGAAAACACAACACCGTGCATGGGAATCTCCTTTTTGAACCGGGTGGTTTTTTTGGATAAGAACGACAAGCGTAAACCTGTTTTCAGCCGAATGAAACCGGTTTATGGTGGAAATGCCCAGTTAAAACCATGACGGCAAGAGCCTGCTTGAAGCGGCCTATGTTTCGCACAACCACTTTTATACATGGCGACGTAAATCATGCCGAATACGGTAGAGGTTTCTCGCCGCTCTTTACCCTCTCCCGTCGTCAGATGGGAGAGGGTATTGGAAAAGCCCTCCCTCCCCATCGGCCTGTTTCTCAAGGATGCGGCATTTTTTATGTCGCTGTGTTTAAAACAGGCTCTGCAACAAAATTCTGAAGCAGGCGCTTATACTTCCGCCACGAGGTGAACGGTTATGTCGAAGTCACGGATGGTTCTTTGGGCAATGCTGGTTTCTTTTCTGGTGACAGTGCAGGGGGCGCAGGCCCTCACCTGTAACCTGGATGGCGCGGGCAGCAGCACCGAGTCCACCGAAGACGACGTGCGCGCCCTGGCGGACATCGTGGTGTCGGGACAAGACGGAATCTGCGCGGGCGGCCTGTGTGATTTTGACGGATCGGGGGGGTCTCCCAATGTGGGGGACGTGTGGAAACTGCTGGCCATTGCCCAGGGACAGTTTTCCGGCGCGCAGTGCGGCCCCACGCTCAGCAGCATCGCCGTGTCCCCCACCAGCGCCAACCTTTACATCGGCCAGACCCAGCAGCTCACCGCCACCTGCACCTTCAGCAACCAGAGCACGCAGGACTGCACCAGCACAGTGTCGTGGACACCGGTGTCCAACGTCTCCATCAGCGCCACCGGCCTGGCCACGGGGGTGCAGGAATCCAGCCCCAGCCCCAACGTCACCGCCACCAGCGGCAGCATCACGTCCAACATCCTGGTTTTCAACGTGTCCTCGGCCAGGAATCCTGTGGAAATGGCGCGGGAGAACACCCGCACCGCCAGCGATGTGGCCTCGATTTATGGCGAGGTGCTGGGGCTGTATTCCACCGCCGCCAGCACGGCCAACACCTCGCGGGCCGCCGCCGCCCTGCCCCTCACCGGCCAGGACCGCACCGTGACCGTCAACAACACACAGCAGGGCGGCTGCCAATACACCGGCAGCATCGTCTTTCATGGTGATTCACCGGGCAACCACACGGTGTCCGGCTCGGTGACGGTTTCCACCCCCACGGGCAACGAATGCCAGATGGGTTCGGGCACGATCACCTATCAGGGAACCATGACCACCACCGGCGGACTCACCAGCCCCGCCATCAGCATGTCGGTGGTTTTCACCTCAGGTGATTTTGTGGTGACGGGCCTGTTCAACGGCGCGCTCACGCTGGCCACCAACCAGTTTGTCATGACCTCGCAGGGGCGGTTCACCGTTACGCTGGCGGGCACGCCGCCCGGCGACACGTCTCCCTTTTCCGGTCCCTTCACGCTCAACGGCGCGAGCGGCGCTTATTTTTATGCCAGCGGCCAGGGAGAGGCCCTGGGCACGCTCACCATTGCAGATGGCTCGGCCCACAGTTCGACAAACAGCGGCACACTTACCTTCCGCAACCCCTCGTCGCTTTCGGGCACGGCGGTGACGGCCAACCAACAGACCACCATCGCCTATGCGGGTACGGTGAACTTTGAAATCAGCGCCACCAGCAGCACACCGGCGCTCACGGGCACCTACACCGTGAGCAGCGACGGCAACAGCAGCGGCACCCTGAAGTTCGCCAGCACGGGGGCCACACTGGCCACCTTCACGATTGTGGGCACCTCGCTCACCATCAACTACGCCAATGGCGCCACGCAAACGCTGACGATATCGAACAACTGAGGGCCCGCCTTCCCGACCAAAAGGAGTAGGCGCGGTGTCGCTATCGCCTTTGCTCGGCCAGATGCCCCAATGGGCATCTGGAAAGACTCCTCGCAAACTACCGCCGCAAATGGCAAACACCCCTGATTTTCTTTTGGTCTGTGCGCGGTGGGGACACCGCGCCTACTCCAAGGTGATTGTGGCGCGACGAGGGCGTCGCGCCTACTCCAAAAAACAGGCAGGAATGCTCGCACACCCAGAAACACGCCCATTTTTTCTGTGCGGCTACGGCAATTCGGTCATCTGGCGCAGCAGGTTTTGTGTGGCGGTGAGCAGGTGGTTGGAGCAGGTGTTGGCGGGGGCGCGATTCGCCTGCATCAGGTGCGCCATCACCACCTCCATGTTCCGAGCCAGTCGGTGGCCCGCCAGGGCGTCCAACAATTCGTGGGCGGCGCGCTCGAACAGACCCAGACGCTTGACCCACGGGGCCAGGTCTTTGGCAATGGGGTGGGCCTTGTGGTGGTCGAAAAACCGCAGCACCGTGTGAGCGTCCTGACGGAACGATTCCAGGTGCCACAACGTGGCGCTTTCGGCCTGCACGCCATAACGCCCCACAATGTCGGCGTGGCGGGCCATGTCGGGGCTGATTTCTTTTTGCCACGGCGAACGGCCCGAATAGGCCCGCAGCAGGCGCAACGGCTCCAGCCACTCCGGCCCCGCCTCCAGGCACACGGCCCACTCCCAGCTTTCTTCGGGTGTGTAAAGGTGCGGGCCATGGGCGTAGTTCATGCAGGTTCCGAGCGCAATGCGGCCGCTGTGGGCCTGCACCGCCGGGTTATACAACGCCCCCAGGCAATAACGCCCCAGATAGGGCGAGCGGTTTTGCAGGGGGCCAAGGTGGGGGTCGTCCACCATGCTGGCGTCGTTCACGGGGTAGTTGTCCCAATACAGCAGGGGGCCGTTCATGGCCTGCGCGGCGGCCTGGGTGTGGCGGATGCCGATGTGGCTGGAACAGATTTTCGGCCCCGTCCACAACCGCACCACCTCGGCGGGCACATGTGCCCCAAAACCGGTGGTGTATTGATTGTGCCGGGGGTTGCCGTGATAACGGGTGGGACACACCACCAGTTGACCGTGCCAGTTGCGCCCCCTCAGGTGCCGCAACACACCACCCAGAAAAAACGCCTGGGCGTGGGAAAGATTCTCGAACTGGTTGCGGTCATAGGCTCCGTTGCGGCTGGGGTCCAGATCGTCCAGAAAAACCCCC
This sequence comes from uncultured bacterium, assembly GCA_964371695.1. Lineage (GTDB taxonomy): Bacteria > CAYJOG01 > CAYJOG01 > CAYJOG01 > CAYJOG01 > CAYJOG01. The sequence goes on along the minus strand of CAYJOG010000008.1, from coordinate 4,146 downwards.
ACGGTGGTGTAACCCGCCTGCAACAGGGGCAGGAGTTTCTCCACCAGCCGTTCCTGCTCTGCGGGGTCGTCATACACCACGTCCAGGCCCGGCGAAATGCCCACGCCAAACACCAGCCCCAGCAGGGTGGCGTGGCGCGCATCGGTGAGAATCGCCTCCAGCGCTGCCGGTTTGAACGGCTCGCGCCAGTGCTCACGCAGGGATTTGTCTGCCTTGGGGCCATAGAGATAGTGGGTGCCGCCAAAACGGGCCACCGTGCGCATCACGGCTTGGCGGTCTTCGCTTTGCCACAGGGGGCCATAGAACCCCTCCACCACGCCGCGCACCGCCAACTGATCGGCGGGCACTTCGGGCAGGGGAAAAGGCTCCAAACCCGCCTTGGACCGCCGCGCCACCCGCAGCACCGCCTGACGCAGGGCCGAAGGGCTGCCCCCCACCAGCGTCCAGCCACGGGTGTTTTCCTGGGCCAGATATTCTTCGGGCGCGAGTTTTTCAGAGATCACCAGCTCCAGCGCGGGCAGGTCCACACCGTCGGGATAAAGCAGCCCCAACTGGGCAATGGCCTTGTCCAGCACGGCCATGTCCACGCCCTCGGCTGCCTTCAGCCGGTTCATGGGGCGCTCCTGTGGATGAAACAGATCATGATGGTGGTCCCCAAATCGGGGATGACCATATTAGCAGGGTGGGCGGGGCGACTGACCAGAACTCGTCTCGAAGGTCTTTTTGGGATGGTGTTTGACGGGGTGTTGAAAAAGTCCCTCCTGAGCCTTTCTCAACCCGAAACGGCAAGCTTCTCCCGAAGGGCGGCCAGGGACTGCCGGGCATCCAGCAAGCGGCCGTTCTGTTCATCTTCCAGACCCTGACGCACCGCCTGGACAAACTCCGCACGTTCCAGCCGGTCCATCAGCGCCAGATAACTTTCCGCCGTCGCCATGCTTTCTACTTCGCCAGCGGCGACAGCGCCAGGGCGGCGAAGCCCTCGCCCAGGCCAATGTAACGCGCCCGCCACAGGCGGCCATTCAGCCGCAGGGTGTGGGCCTCGCGCTGGGCGCGCGCCATGCTTGTGCGCAGGCTTTTTTTCCACAACGCCTGCAATGCCGTGCGGTCGTTTTTGGCCAGGGTGCTGCTGAGCAGGATTTTGTCTTTGGCCAGCACAAAATGCACCATGAACACGCCCTTGAGCGACCGGGCCACGTCTTGGCCAATCTTGTTCTGCAACATGAGCGCGCCATAACTCACCGGCCCCGGCACCGCCACAATCACGGCGGCTTTCATTTCACGGCCCGGCCCCAGGCTGAGGGTCTTGAAAGCCTGCTGGGTGTCTATGGCCTGCTGGGCCAGTTTGTAATGCACCGGCAGGCGCTTGCCCTTTTTGTATTTGCCTTTGGCGAAGCGCTCCTCGCCCGACTTGCTGCGGTTGGTGGTGACATGGGCCAGCACCCGCGCCCGGTCGTCCATGATCACCACGTGATCGGTGTTCAGCCGAAAGGCGAACTCCCGCGCCGCGATGGGCAGGGTGGCCTCGTTTTTGGCCGAAAGGGTCTGGCGAAAGGTGTAGTCCGACACCGTGGCGATCGCCAGCCGCAGCAGGGCTTCCTGTTCGTCATGCACTTTTTGCAGCAGGCCGCGGGTGGCCGCCAGCAGCAGGGCGTCCTGCGTGGCGCGGGCCAGACGCTGGGCATCAGAGAGGGCCGGTTTTTTCACCGCCTTTTTGCTGGGCGAAAGCGCCGGTTTGTTTTTGGCCGCCGGTTTTCTGGCCGGTTTTTTAGCAGGCGGTTTGCCCAGCGCCTTCACCTTGAGCGTCACCGGATGCCACCGCCGCAGTTCCACCTTCCACTTGCCGCCTTTTTGCGGCAGCAGGTCAAAATCGCCCACCACCTCAAACCGCCCCTGGGTTTTGTGGGTGCTGCCCGCCACCCAGGCAGCGCAGGAGCCTTGCAGTTTCAGCCGCACCGGCAGCAGCGTCATGCCGTCGCGTTTTTGGGGTTTGGACTGCTTGATGAGCCGCACCTGCTTGAAGCTGACCTTGGCCACCTCGGCGTTGGCGGAGCGGTTGGCGCAGAGTGTGCCGGGGAAATCCACCGTGCTGCCGCGGATGCCCTTCAAGAGCACGTCCGCCAGCACCTTGCCACTGGGGGCGCGCAGTGTTTTGGCCGCCAGGGCGGGGCGGGGCGCGAAAAGGCACGCCCATGCCAGCAGGGCCAGCCGCAAAAACCCTGGCGCATTTCCAAGAGCCTCTTGGCAGAATCTGGCGCCAGAGGCCAGGAGTTTGCGAGGAATCTTTCCAGATGCCCATTGGGGCATCTGGCCGAGCAAAGGCGATAGCGGCCGTTCCCGCCGCCGCTTCAGCGAAGCAGGGTCTTGCCAAAAAGCGTGCTTTAAATCCGAAAACCTCGCAAGCCAGCCGTTTTTTATGGGTTGGGCTGAAGCGTGCGGCGTTGTTTGCAAGGTTTCATGGACGAAACCGGCAAACCCAATGTAAGCCAAGCGCGTTCCTTGTGCTGCACACCCAAGCCGTTGTTGTCTTGAAATAAATTTTGTATTAACCCGACGGTTCAATCGCGCTGTCTCCTTCGTCGGGGTTGTCTTCCACGCCGCGCAGGCGGTTGATGATTTGCCGTGCGCCGTGTTGCCACAGGCGGCTCGCCAGAATGCTGCCGATGGCCTCGGGGGCTTCTTTGCGCTGGGCGTGGCTGCCGTGGGCCAGCAGGTCGCCCTCTGGCGAGGACACCCAGGCTTCCAGCAGCAGGTCCAGGCCGTCTTCCACAAAAGAGGCCCGCACACCGGCGGGCACCAGACAGCCCCCCTGAATGTCCCGCAGAAACTCGCGGGCGGCGCGGGACTTCTGCGCCGTGGGCAGGTGATTGAGGGGCGCCAGCAGGGCCAGAGTTTTGGCGTCGTTCGTGCGGCACTGCACGGCAATCACCCCCTGACCCACCGCCGGGGGCAGTTCGGTTTCTGAAAACACGTGATGGGGCACGTCCGCGCGCCCCAGGCGTTTGAGGCCTGCCAGGGCCACCACCACGCCGTCCAACTCGCCGCTCAGGGCTTTTTCCAGGCGCGTGTTCAGGTTGCCCCGCAGGTCTTCCACCACCAGCCCTGGCAGAGCCCGGCCCAGAAAAGCCTTGCGGCGCAGGCTGCTGGTGCCGATGCGTTTGCCCTGGGGGTTATTGAGAATGGCGGCGGGGTCTTTGGCCACCAGCGCGTCGCGGGGGTCTTCGCCTTCCAGATAGGCCCCCAGCATCAGGGCGGCGTCCAGCGTGGTGGGCACGTCCTTCAGGCTGTGTACGGCGATGTCGGCCTTGCCGCCGAGCAGGGCTTCTTCCAGCGCCTTCACAAACACACCCTCCTGACCAAAGCTGGCGATGCGCGCCCCGGCGGCCTCGTCGGCGGCGCTGTCCATGGGGACAACTTCCAGCGTCAGGCCAGGGTGATGTTTTTTCAATGCGTCCTGAACCAGTGCGCACTGGGCCAGGGCGAGCGGGCTTTGCCGCGTGGCGATGCGAAGTGTCATGAGGCTGGCCTTTCGGTGGTGAGGGATTATAACGCCGCCCAAACCCGTGCCCGGCAGCGAAGGGGCGTGATTATAAGGGGGGTGAATCTAAATGGTTTAACCAAACGGCGACTTGAGGTGGGTGGCAAACAAAAACACATACACCAGCGTGGCGGCGAGAAGCCCCCCGGCGCAGACCCCCGCCACACCTGCCCCCGCCGCCAGCGGCGCCACGCCGGGCAGGTTCATGGCCCCCTGCAGATTGTTTTTGCCGTAGCGCACCAGCCGTTTGCGCACCGCCTGCAACAACACCGCCGCCACCCAGGCCAGTCCGCCCCCCAGGGCGAAACAGGCCACCGACATCAGGGCATAGTTGACAAAGGGCAGCGCCAGAAGTTCCTTGAGGATTTCCACAACCCGCATTATCCGCCTGCTTGAGCCCTCCTTGCAAAAGCATGTATTCATCTCAAAAGTCCGTCCTGGACTTTTGAGAGGGTTCTATACTTCCGCCATGCTCCTTTTTCTTTCTTCGAACTCAAGCCGCTGGCGGGCCGCAGCGGCGGCGTTGGTGTTGGTGTTGTGGGCCGCCGGTGTGCGCGCCTATGAGGACAGCCCCGTGTATTGGCAGGAAAACGGCGCGGTGACGGTGGAGG